>JAZSKZ010000103.1:0-2630 GCA_045535135.1 Faecousia sp. | reverse complement strand
ACTGCGAATCCGGCGGTACTGGCCATACATATAGCCGATTTCACGGGCACCTACGCCGATATCACCGGCAGGCACATCCGTATCCGGGCCGATGTACTTTACAAGCTCGGTCATAAAGCTCTGGCAGAAGCGGAGAACCTCCCGGTCGGACTTGCCCTTGGGGTCAAAGTCAGAGCCGCCCTTGCCGCCGCCCATAGGCAGGCCGGTGAGGGAGTTTTTGAAGCACTGCTCGAAAGCAAGGAACTTCATAATGCTTAAGTTTACAGAGGGGTGGAACCGCAGACCGCCCTTGTAGGGGCCGATTGCGCCGTTAAACTGCACACGGTAGCCGGTATTAACCTGCATGTTGCCGTTATCGTCCATCCAAGGAACACGGAACATCATCACCCGCTCGGGGATTACCATCTTCTCCAACAGGCCGTCCCGGCGGTACCGCTCCTCGTTCTTTTCAATCACGGGGCGCAGAGACTCAAGGACCTCCTTCACTGCCTGCTGAAATTCCTTTTGGTCAGGATTCTGCTGGCAAACTTTTTCAAATACCTCATCAATGTAATTCATAGAGAAAACCCTCCTTATAGAATATGGGACTATTTTAGCAAATCAAAATGCGCAATGCAACATTTTTTTCAAAGAAAAGCCTACAAAGAGTGAGCGTCCGGGAAAAACAAATGTGTGCAAAATGCACACAGGCATAAATTTTGCATAACAGGTATTCTCTCCTCATAGATTGTCCCATGGGGGGATGAGAATGAAAAGGAAGAAGTGGACATTGGTGGCGGTGGCGGCGGTGCTTCTTATTGGGCTGTTGTCTGTGCGCCGAAGCGCTGCGTTGGAAACGGGAAGCTGGGGCTTAAGCTTTTCTGCGGAAGGAATGCCACCCTCAGGGCCGGCTACAATTGCCCAGCTGCAAAAATATGATGCCGCCTATTTGGGAAATACCTCTGAAAAAGTGCTGTATCTGACCTTTGATGCAGGATACGAAAACGGCTGTACCGCAAAAATTCTGGATACGCTGCAAAAGCATAATGTAAGCGCGGCGTTTTTTCTGGTAGGCAGCTATATGGAGCGCAACCCGGACTTGGTGCGGCGAATGGTGGCGGAGGGACATATTGTGGGAAATCATACAATGCACCACTATAATATGGAAAAGATTACAGACCCGGCGGCTTTTGCGGAGGAGCTTCAGGAGCTGGAGCGGTTATTTTTGGAGCTGACAGGGAAGGAACTGCCCAAATATTATCGCCCGCCCCAGGGGATATACAGTATGGAGAACTTAAAAAATGCAAAAGATTTGGGGTATAAAACGGTGTTTTGGTCTCTTGCCTATGTGGATTGGAACAACGATAAGCAGCCAACCAAGGAGCAGGCATTCTCTAAGCTCTTGCCCCGGGTACATAATGGGGCGGTGGTGCTGCTCCACTCCACCTCCAAAACCAATGCAGAAATTTTAGATGAACTGCTGACACGGTGGAAAGAAATGGGTTATACCTTCAAAAGTGTGGAAGATTTGTTCGCGTAATTGGGAAATAGACCGGAAAAATCGAAAAAGAGAGGGAATTTTTAATTTTTTTCAAAAAAGCTATTGATTTTCTTAAAATTAAAAGGTATAATCCTAAAATGCGTGAGCAAATACAAAAACGGGAGGTGTAACAATGCCCAATATCAAGTCCGTCAAGAAGGATGTAGAACGTTCCAGAATTGCAAACGAGAAGAACAAGGCAAGCAAGACCCAGCTGAAGAACATCGTCAAGAAGTTTGACGCTGCGCTGGCCGGTGGCGATCGCGCTGCCGCAGAAGCTGCTTACAAGGTAGCTGTGGTTGCTGTGGACAAGGCTGAGCGGAAGGGTCTTCTGCATAAGAATACCGCTGCCCGCAAGAAGAGCAGCATGACCCTGCAGCTGAACAAGATGGCCTAATCGTTCTCTGAAAATATCTCCTTCCGAGTTTCTTGGAGGGAGTTTTTTCATTATATACGGAAAATTTTATGGACGCAGGCGCTTTTCGTGATATAATAAAGAAAAAGGAGGGATATTATGGCAAAGCTTACAGACCCGGTAACCATACTCAGCGGCGTGGGCCCCAGTCGGGCCAAGCTGTTGGCGGCGCTTAATATTTATACCCTTCAGGATCTGATTTGCCACTTCCCCCGGTATTATGAGGATCGCACCCGGCTGGTAACCATTGATAAATTGGAGGAGGACCGACCTGCCTGCTTTAAGGCGCTGGTAATCGACCATCCCCGTACCACCCATATCCGCAAGGGCTTGGATATTACAAAGCTTCGGGTGGCAGACCACACCGGGCGGCTGAATTTGACCTTCTTCAATCAGAAATTTACAGCCGGGCAGCTGCAATACGGAAGCGAATATGTTTTCTACGGTACGCTGTCCGGTGATTATGCCGGCTATCAGATGACCTCTCCCGTGGTGGAATCCCCGGATTCTCCGCCCATGCTTACCCGGCGGGTGATGCCTGTGTATCCCCTTACGGCCGGTCTTTCCGGGGCGGTGCTTTCCAAGCTGATTACGCAGGCGCTGGCGCTGTGCGATCCGCCGGGGGAGATTATTCCCCAAAAGCTTCGGGAGCAGTATGGGCTTTTGCCGGCAGAACGGAAGTCGGATCGTAGCCAT
>JAZSKZ010000161.1:0-10681 GCA_045535135.1 Faecousia sp. | reverse complement strand
GTAAGGCATGTGCTCTCCCAGCTGAGCTATGCTCCCCTACCAGGCTCACTAAGATTTCCTCAGCGACGGGTATTATT
The DNA here is from genome assembly GCA_045535135.1 of Faecousia sp. GTDB lineage: Bacteria > Bacillota > Clostridia > Oscillospirales > Oscillospiraceae > Faecousia. The sequence goes on along the minus strand of JAZSKZ010000161.1, from coordinate 10,604 downwards.
ATACACAGGGACTCCCCTTTTGTCAAGGCTTTTTTTACAAATTTTTTTGCAAATTTTTCCGGGGAAAAAACGCTGTTTTTTCCCCGGAAAACAGCCACTTTTAAATACTTTCAAGGATGCCTTTTATATCCTCCGGTGTGAACGCATACACCGTATCGCAGAACTGGCATTCTACCGGGAAAGTTGCGCCTTCCTCCATAATTTCCGTCAGCTCCTCCCTGCCCAGGCTGATAAGGGCATCTGTAACTCGCTGACGGGAACAGTAGCACCGGTAGCTGACCTCTTGGGTTTCCATAAACACAACACCCAAGTCCCCCAGCACAGCGCCGAGGATGTCCTCGGGGGTCATACCGCTATCCAGCATTTTAGTAACAGCTCCGGCATTTTGGATGCCGTTTTCCACTTTAGAAATAGTATCCTCCGGAGCGCCGGGCAGAAGCTGAATGAGATATCCGCCTGCTACTTTTACCGTTTGGTCCCGATCCACCAGCACACCCAACGCACAGGCCGTGGGTGTTTGCTCACTTTGGGCAAAGTAGGCCGTTACATCATCGCCGATTTCGCCGGAAACCAGCGGAACAGAGCCGATATAGGGCTCCTTCATCTGTAAATCCCGGATGACGGTCAGCGTGCCATCGGCGCCTACCGTGGCTCCCACATCCAGCTTGCCGGGGAATTTTTCCACCAGCGGCACTTTGGGATTGGTTACATATCCCCGCACATTTCCTGCTGCGTCGGAAACACACACCACGCTGCCCACCGGGCCGCCGCCTTTTATCTGCAAAGTCAGTGAGCCATTTTCCACCTTCTGCATATTGCCCATCATAGAGGCGGCTGTGAGCGCCCGTCCGAAGGCGGCAGTGGCGTTTGGCGTTGTTCCCTGTATCTCCGCGCCCCGGCGTACAAGCCCGGTTGAGCGGATTGCTACGGCTTTTACAAAGCCGTCTAATGTCATACCACGAACTAAGTAGTCCTGCATTTTACCTTTCCCTTTCTTGCCTTTAAATAAATCCGCTGTTCCTCTTCTGTAGGCGCACGGAATACTTTGTCTCCGTACACCTCAATAGCGGTAAAACCGGCTTCTTTCAGATAAGATACCAATTCCTCAGCACTGTAGGCATACTCCTGATGAACTTCTCCGCTTCGCTCCCACAATCTGCCCCGGCGCTGGAATATATCCATCCCGTAGGTACAGATATTGGTCTTCTCGTCAAACTCACCCCGCCAAAGGCAGAACACATCATCGTCCTCGTCAAGGAAAATCTCACCGTCCATAGCCCGAAGCTTTTTGGGGGTGTTCACATCAAAGATAAAACAGCCGCCGGGATTCAGCGCCTTATATATCCTAAAGATGGCCTGTCTGCAATCCTTAGGATCCAAAATGTAGTCAAGACTGTCCAGCGCACAAACAGCAAGGTCCACACCTTTTGGAAGGTGTAGATTCTGAAGCTTCTGGCAGACAAAGTGGGGCGGATTCTCCTCCATCTGTGCCTTTTGCTGTGCAACGCAAAGCATATCCTCAGACATATCCACGGCAGTTACCTGTACGCCCGTCCGGGACAGCAGCAATGCCACAGAGCCTGTACCGCAGGCCAAGTCTACAGCCGTTTTGGGAGCGAGCCCTTCTTTTTTCAGTATTTCAAAATAAAAATCTACGACAGCGCCGTAATCCACATCGTTTGTCAGCCTGTCATAGCTTTCCGCAAGGGATTTATATGCATCCATAAAATACCTCATAAAAACATCCCGGGCTGCGCCCGGGATGCCTTATCTTACTTCTTGCCGCCGAAAAGGCCAAGCACATCATCAATATCGGACATCTCCGGAATCTGTGCGCTGAAGGTCTTCTTAGGCTGAGGCTCTTCCTTGTGGTCAAAACCGGTGGAAATTACGGTAACACGGATTTCGTCATCCATATCGTTGGAATAAGTTGCACCGAAGATAATGTTGGCTTCGGGGTTAGCAGCTTCTTCCACAATACCTGCGGCGATTTCCACATCCTCCAGGGTCATTTCCTTGGAGCCGGTAATGTTTACAAGAACGCCGGTTGCGCCGTTAATGGAGGTCTCCAGCAGGGGGCTTGCCACGGCCTGCATAGCGGCCTGCTCAGCCTTTGCGCTGCCGGAAGCTCTGCCAACGCCCATGTGGGCACGGCCCGCATCCTTCATAACGGAGGATACGTCAGCAAAGTCCAGGTTAATGAGCACATCAGGAGAGTAGCCAACCAGCTCGGAAATGGAGGATACTGCCTGATTGAGTACATCATCAGCGATACCGAATGCATTGGCGAAGGTAATCTTCTGATCGGTAACATATTTCAGGCGGTCGTTGGGGATAATCACCAGAGAGTCTACACGGCTGCTCAGCTCCTCAATACCAACATTGGCCTGACGCATACGGTTAGCACCTTCGAACTTGAAGGGCTTCGTTACGATAGCCACAGTCAGCGCGCCGGCTTCCCGGGCAATGTCTGCAACAATGGGAGCAGCGCCGGTGCCAGTGCCGCCGCCCATACCGGCAGTAACGAACACCATATCGGTGCCTTCCACAATTTTTGCAATCTGGGCTCTGCTCTCCTCAGCAGACATCTTACCGATCTCCGGCTTGGAGCCTGCGCCCATACCGCCGGTAAGCTTCTCGCCAATCTGCAGCTTGTTTTCACATACAGACTTGTTAAGGTCCTGCTTATCGGTATTGATAACCACGAAATCTACGCCGTCAACCCCAGCGCCAATCATCCGATTAATAACATTATTACCGGCGCAGCCGACACCGATTACCTTAATTTTTACAACCCGCTCCTGAAATGTTTCAGCCATACAGACTTCCTCCTATGTATGCTGGCAGACCAAAATCTGCCGAATTTATATTCTTACTCCTATATTCTACCTTGAAATCCCTGTTCGGTCAATAGAATTTCTTTATTTTTTGTAAAAAATTTATGGGATTTTTTGGTAATTAATTAAAACTTTTGTAGAAAACCTCATCCGGGTAGGTGGTAAAGCTGGCATCCAGATAGCCGGTTTGGAACTCTCCCATTTGAGATATTGCCTGCAGAGCAGAGAAAACCTTCTTGCCCAACTGGGTATTATCGCCGACATAAATCTCATACCGCTGCCCATACCACAAAGTAATGTTGCCTGTATCGGACACATCTATCGAAGATAGCAGACCAAAAACACCGTTCTTTTCCGTTTCGGCAGCAATCTCCAGCGCCGTTTTCAGCCGTTCGCTGCACAGCACTGTAACAGGATGGGTCTCCCCTTCCCCGACCTCGGGCGGTATTTCTTTTGCCACTGCGGTTTGCCCAATTGTGGGGTCCTCTAAAATGATGCCGAGAATTTTGCTGTAATTTCCGGACTTGGCAGCTTCGATTTTTTCCAGGACCTTGCCCTCGGCGCTGATAAGCCACCAGGTTTCCTGTTCGCCAGCTACCACATAGGCGACCTCTGCCTCCGTTACCTCAATGATAATGGTATCCGGCAGGCGAATGCCGATTCGCACTGTGGAAATATAGGGAAGCTCTGTAAGAATCCGGCCCGCCACCTTACCCTTATTGAGGGTCAGCAGGTTTTCGCCGGTCATAATCCCCGTAGCACCCTGAATTTCTTCCACAGAATATTTGGCTGCGCCGGAAACCTCCACATATTCCACCTTGAAAAAAATGGACATACCGAAAACGAGCGCCATCACCACCGCAACAACCGTGGCAATCCGCATCAAAAACCGAGAGATATTGATAGGCTGCGCCTGGGTATACTCCGTTTCCTCACGGACAGGAGGTGCCGGGCGGCGTTTGGGAAGGGTCTTCCTTGGTTTCTTCTTTTCCATTACTTTCTCCTCTGCGTAATCAGCTTAAGCATAATGTCGCATACCCGCTCTGCAGAATCGGGCACCGCAATTCCCAAAAGAGAGCGGCGCATTTCTGCGGTCTTTTCCCGGGAGACAGTCAGCTCCCGCAACAAATCAAAAATCTTTTGGGCAGTACAATCCTTTTCCAGTACCACAACCGCGCCGCCTACCCGCTCCAACACACGGGCGTTTTTCTCCTGGTGGTTGTTGGTTACATTGGGGGATGGAATTAAGATACAGGGCGTGCCGGAAGCGGCAATCTCATTACAGGTGGATGCGCCTGCCCGGCCGATAAATACATCCGCAGCTGCCATTACGGTGGGCATATTGTGAATATACTCCTGCATGTGTATGCCTTCATTTTTTGTTAAGTCTACACCCTTTTCTGAAACAAGACCGGGCATCCAGTCCCAGCCATAGCTGCCCACGGCGTGAATATGCTGATAGGGAAATCCGGCTTCCATTTCCAGCCGGAACAGCTCTGCCATCAGCTGGTTCATTGCTCTGGCGCCTTGGCTTCCAAAGGCGGAAACCACCACTGGGCGGTTATCCAGCTTCAGCTCCTCGCAGGCTTTATCCCGATTGGTGAATATGAACTCCCGGCGCACCGGCATACCCACAACCTCAACACTTTCAGGTCGGGAATAATGGTCCTTACATTCCGGGAAGCAAACAAGCACTTTATCTGCCCATTTCGCCGCCATACGGGTGGTTCTGCCCGGTACGGCGTTAGACTCGTGCACACAGGTGGGGATGCCCAGCTGATGCGCCGCAAGAAGTGGGGGATAACTGGCATAGCCGCCGGTACCTACCACCACATCTGCCCCAAATTCCCGGATAATCTTTTTACAGGCAGGAACGGATTTCAGTACGCATTTTATCGCCAGCAAATTGCGCTTTATGGCCTTAAGACTCAAGCCCCGGCGCATACCGTAAGCATCAATGGTACGAAGCTGGAAGCCAGCTTTTGGCACAAGTTCTTCCTCCATACTGTTCTTTGCGCCGATGAACAGAATCTTACTGTCCGGGTAGCGCTCTTTCCATATATTGGCCACGGAGATTGCCGGCATAATATGTCCGCCGGTACCGCCGCAGGTAAATATCACATTCATAATCTTTCCTCCTGAAGGGCGCCCCGGTTTCGATACCGGGATATTCCCAGAACAATCCCCATCTCTCCTAAATTTACCGCCAGTGCCGTACCGCCGTAGGAAAAAAACGGCAATGCGATACCGGTAGATGGGAGCAGGTTGGTAACAACCCCTAAATTAAGCACAGTTTGCACCGCAATCAGGGTAACAAGTCCGGCGCACAGCACTGTGGAAAACTTATCCGGTGCCCGCAGAGCAATCCAGTATCCTCTGAGAATCAGCGCCGCAAAGAGTGCGATGATGAGCAGAGCGCCTACAAGCCCCAGCTCCTCGCAAATTACGGCAAAAATGTAGTCATTATACTGGAAAGGCAGATAGAGATATTTTTGTCTGCTCTTTCCCAATCCCATCCCAAACAGGCCGCCGGAGCCGATGGCGTAGAGGGATTGGAGAATTTGGTACCCGGTGTCCCCCGGGTCCTGCTCCGGATGTAGCCAGGCGGAAATTCTGTCTCCCGCATAGCCCATAAAATTCACATAAATAATCAAAAACACCACTGCGGCCGCCGCACCGGCAAGCAGCCATTTTGGATTGGTGCCGGCAACATACATCATTACCACCGCCACCATACCCATCAGCATAATGGCAGACAGGTGCTTTTCAAGAGCAAGGGGAAGCAGCACGCCCAAAAGCGCCGCACCGAAGCCAAGCACACCGTAGCGGAATTTTCTTGCCTCTCCGCCGAAGCCTACGGTCAGCCGGGCAAAGAGAACTATAATGGTAAATTTGGCAATTTCAGACGGCTGAAATTGCAATCCTGCAATATTAATCCACCGCTTAGCGCCGTTTACCGACTGCCCGAATACCAGCACGGAAAGCAGCAGTAAAATGCCGATTCCGTAAAGCGGCCACGCCATTTTGCGCCAAAACCGAATATCAATCCGGGAAAGCACTACCATAGCGCCCAAGCCTAAAGCTGCACAGACGGCCTGCTTGAGCAAATATTTAGTGCTTTGGGTATAGAGGGTATCGTATTCGCTTTGGGCATAACTTGCGGAGTAGAGCATAATAAGTCCCACGCTCAAAAGGGACAAAAGCAGCAGTAAAAAAGGGATATCTATTCTGTCGCCCGCCGGCTTCACATCCCGGCGGCGGTTCTCTTTGGCACGGAGAAGCTTCTCCCCTGCCATAAAGACCTCCTTATGAAATAAGACCAGAAATGCTCAACCAGGCAAGTCCGCAGAAAATGGCAGACACCAGAGTGAACACCAATACAATTTTGACTTCCTTCCAGCCGCACATTTCAAAATGGTGGTGAATGGGTGCCATTTTGAAAATCCGTTTGCCGTGGGTCGCCTTAAAATACAGAATCTGGATAATGTCGGAAAGGGTTTCCACAATGTAAACAAAGCCAACCAAAATCAGCACCAACGGCATATCCAGTGCAAATGCCAGGGCGCAAACCACACCGCCTAAAAACAGGGAGCCGGTATCGCCCATAAACACCTTGGCAGGATGCCAGTTGTAAATCAAATAGGCAATGAGGCCACCTACCAGCGCAGCAGGCAAAATTGCCAGATCGAACTTTTTCAATGCCACCGCCGCAAAGGTGAAAAATACCATGACCGGGATGGTAACACTGCCGCACAGGCCGTCAATGCCGTCGGTCAGATTTACCGCATTGACACAGCCCACCATCACAAACATCGCAAAGAATATATATACGATGGGATGGATATACACGGTCTTATTCACAAAAGGAATATACAAATCGCTGGTCATAACGCCGGTTTTGTACAACGCATACAGATAAATTGCGGAAACCGCCATCTGCAGCGCCGCTTTTTGGAAAGCGGTAAGACCCAAATCCCTTTTAAATTTTACTTTGCAGAAATCATCCAAAAATCCCACAAGACCGAAGCACAGGCTCAGCGCCAGCACATAAAAAGCCGTGTATTCCTCCGTTATGGGGAGATTTATCAGCAGACACAGCACCGCACTGCCAATAAACATAAGCCCACCCATCAGGGGGGTGCCCACCTTGGAATTATGCCAAGTGGGGCCGATATCGTGAACTGACTGGCCGGTTTTCAGTGCGCGCAGCAAAGGCAGAAGCACAAAACCCAACACGGCAGAAGAGATAAAGCCGATGCCTGCCGTAATCCATATTCTCAACATAGGTCTTCCTCCTTAGTCCTGCAAAAAGCCTTCCAGTATAAGCTCCATACGCATTCCCCGGGAGCCCTTAAACAAAAGCACATCTCCCGGCTTTGCTACCTTGCGAAGCGCCTTAATCAGGCGCTCCCGGTCTGTAAAGGCACGGGCACGGCCATCCATACCGCCGGTAATGGCACCGTTTAGCACTCTTTGGGCGTTAGGGCCGTAGGCAAAGAGCCAGTCCGCTTTTTCTGCGGCAATTCTGCCCACCTTGTAATGCTCGGCGGCAGTATTCATTCCCAACTCCAGCATATCGCCAAGCACCGCAATCCGTCTGCCCGGCTTATTGCTCAAAACCGACAGTGCCGCCACCATAGATTCCGGGCCTGCATTATAGCAGTCTTTAATAATAAGGCAGTCCTTCGCCCGAATCATTTCCTGACGGCCCTCCATATTTTGGAAGGCTGCCAGCCGTGAGCGGATCTCTTCGGGGGTTACGCCCATAGAAAGGCCTACCGTTACTGCCGCCAAGGCGTCAGATACATAGTGAACGCCGTCAAGGTTCATATTTACCGTAAACCGGCTGTCTTGGGTGTTAACGGAGAAACGGAGCTTTCCGTCGGTGTTTTCAATATCCCCGCCCAGCACGGCGGCTTCCGTATTGCTTACACCGAAATAAACCTTTTGGATATCTTCCCGGGTATGCTGATTCCACAAAAGGGCATCATCGCCGTTAAGCACCATAAGGCCGTCCTCGGTCATTCCCTCGCGGATTTCCAGTTTTGCCTGCAGAATACCCTCCATAGAGCCCAAATGCTCGATATGCATCGTGCCGATATTGATAATGACCGCAATGTCCGGTCTGCCGATTTTGGCAAGGTAGGCAATCTCCCGGAAGTGGTTCATACCCATTTCCAGCACAGCCACCTGGGTATCCTCCGGCATAGAAAGCACCGCCATAGGCATACCGATATCGTTATTGTGATTGACCGGGGTTTTGGCGACCTTGTATGTGCCGTCCAAAACGGCGGCGATCATTTCCTTAGTCGTGCTCTTACCCACAGAGCCGGTAATACCCACGACCTTACAGCCTAGGCGATTTCTCTCCTCCCGGGCAATCTCACCCAGCGCCAGCCGGGTATCCGGTACCACAATGGCGGGATAATCTCCCTCCGTATGGGTGCAAAGCACCGCCGCCGCACCTTTTTGGAGCGCGGTGGGTATAAAATCGTGGCCGTCCCGTGCGCCCTTGAGCGCCACAAACAGCTGCCCCTCTTCAATCTGCCGGCTATCGTTATTTGCGCCGAAGAAGGTTACATCCTTATATTTAGGGTCAATCTTGCCGCCGCACCACTGTGCCGCCTGCTGCAAGGTGATTCTGCCCATATTACTCCCTCGTTTCCTTCAGGTAATCTGCCACAACCTCCCGTTCGTCCAAGTGGTGCTTCACGCCGCAGATTTCCTGATATGTTTCGTGGCCCTTTCCTGCCAATACAATTATATCATCTTTTTTGCCAATGTCCATAGCCAGTCTGATCGCCTGGACACGATTTTCCACAATCTTATAGTTACTTTTTTCCACACCGGCCACAATTTGGTGGATAATGGCCATTGGCGCTTCCGTTCTGGGGTTATCGGAAGTAATAATGGCAATATCCGCCATATCAGTGCCGATTTTTCCCATAATGGGACGCTTCACCGGGTCCCGGTCGCCGCCGCAACCAAAGACCGCAATGAGTCTGCCTTTACAGATGGATTTCAGCAGCGACAAAACATTCAAAAGTCCGTCAGGGGTGTGGGCATAGTCAATGAGAATGGTATAGTCCTTTCCGGGCGTGGGAACGACCTCTACCCTGCCCTTTACCGACTTGGCGGTTGTGAGTGCCCGGGCGGCGTCCTTTAAGGAAATACCAAGCTGAAGTGCCAAGCCCAACACGGAAAGCACATTATACACCGTAAACAAGCCGGGAATTTGCACCCGAATCTGCTCTCTTTCCCCTCCGTATACGGCAGTAAACGCCACGCCGCTGGCAGGAAGGGAGATATTTTCCGCATACAGGTCCGCTTCCTCCTTAACGGAGGTAGAAATCACCGGGCAGGCAAGCTTTTGCATCACTCTGCCATACCACACATCGTCCCGGTTTCCCACCGCCCGATCACACCGGGCAAAAAGCTCCGCCTTGGCGTCGCAGTAATTCTCCATCGTCTTGTGGAAATCTAAGTGGTCTTCCGTCAGATTGGTAAATGCTGCCGCCGCAAAATGAAGTCCCGCCACTCTGTCCAAAGCAATTGCGTGGGAGGAAACCTCCATAATCACATAGCTACACCCGGCATCCCGCATTTTTCTTAAAAGAGCGTAGAGTTCAAAGCTTTCCGGCGTGGTGCGGGAAGCTTCCTCCCGCACATCGCCAATCATATTCTCCATTGTGCCCATCAGGCCGACCTTTGCACCCAGCGTCTGCTCCAAAACGTGCTTGAGAAGCAACGTTGTGGAAGTTTTGCCGTTGGTGCCGGTTACGCCCACAAGTTTCATCTCCCCGGCAGGATTGCCGTAGAAATTTCTGCCCAGCAGAGCCAGCGCCAGCCGGTCCGATTCCACGAGGATATAGGGAATATCCTCCTTGGGCTCTACGGCGGTTACCACCGCCACAGCGCCCTTTTGGAGCGCCATAGGGATATAGCGGTTGCCGTCGGTTACAAAGCCGATTACCGCCACGAACAGATCTCCCTGCGCTACCTTCCGGGAATCGTAGCACACATTTTTAATCTCCAAATCCATAGAGATATTTGTTTTGACAACGGAAATGTCCTGCATTAAATCACAAAGCTTCATATTGTGTACTCCTTTGTAGTATTAATCTCTTGCCGTTAAGTCGGCAAAGGTAAGTTTTATGGTACTGCCAGCGGGGAGCTTTGTGCCCCTGCTGACCGATTGGTCTATGGCAACCACCTTTGGCTCCATACTCATATTGCCGCTGACCAAAATATAGAGTCCTGCTTTTCCTGCAGCAAGGGCAGCCTGTGCCCGGGTCATCCCCTTAAAGTCCGGCACCTCTACCATTTCCGGCTCCTGCGCCTGACCGAAGTAGAGAATAACCTGACTGTCTCCCGGTACGCTTTGCCCGGCGGCGGGAATCTGCCCGGTTACGCAGCTTTCGCTCCCTTGCATCAGCGCCGAGATTCCCTGCTTCTTGAGAAGCTTTTCCGCTTCCTTTTTGGAAAGTCCTGTATAGTCCCCAACCACAACGGTTTTCCCCGCCGGGTCTGTATCTGCATAATTGTGGCTTACCCCCAAATAGGGAAGAATATCTCCCATCACAGCGCCCACCGTAGGCGCCGCCATTGCACCGCCGGAAATGTAAATTCCCGTACTGCGGGACGGGGTATCCAATGCTACAAGTACAATATACTCCGGATCATCCATTGGCGCAATCCCCACAAATGATACGATTTTATCCTGTACACGCTGGCCATTCTCGTCAAAAACATCAATTTTTTCGCTTG
>JAZSKZ010000018.1:0-3657 GCA_045535135.1 Faecousia sp. | reverse complement strand
TTTAGATTTAACAGCATACTTGTGGGCTATTGTTCGTGAAATGATTAAAACTGCGATAGAAAATAAGCAGAATTTGATTGTCGAAGGCTGTTACATTCCTTTTTCTGCCTGCTGCAGCAGGACTTTGTCCGTTCTGACCTGTATCAGGGCGACGTAGCCGGCTACATTGCCGACGCTGCCAAGAAGCTGGGTGGCAAGGTTACCTTTGTGGATGCAATTCACTACATTAAGGGTGAGGGCATCGAGAAGAAGGAAGAGAACTTCGCCGCTGAGGTTGCCGCACAGATTGCCGGCGCCAAGTAATTCAAAACAAAAGTATTGGCGTGCTGTCCAAACGGACAGCACGCCATATGTTTTTTATTAGGACCAAAGACCGTCGGGATACTTTCCTTCCTCACGAAGCTTTGCAAGCGCAGCTACTACCAAGGGCTTATCGGCGGCGTAGGTAACGCCGTACCATCTGTCTGCGGAGTGAAGCACCCGCACCGTAGCCTTTTTGCTTTTCAGCATGGTATCTACCAGCCGGGGCAGGAGATACTCGGCCTTCAGGGGATTTGCAGGCACTTGGGTTGCCAGAAATTCTGGGAAACCGGCGACCATTTCTGTTAAGAATCCGGGAGTAAAGCCGAACATATTCATAGAAACCGGGGTATCGAAGGTTAAATCTTCCCAAGTTTGCCCGTCGTCGGTGGTAAAGTGAATGCCGCCTTCGTATTTTTCAATCCGGGTGCGCTCGGCAATATCCACAAGATAGCCGTCCTTTACGGTGCATACGCCCCGGGCCACAGAGCCGTGGTCGGTAACGGTATTGCCCAGTTGGTAACCTACCATACAGAAGCGACCTTCGTCTGCTTCCGTCAGGGAAGATAAGTACTCAAAAATAACCCGGAATGCGTCTTTTCCGTAATAATCATCGGCGTTAATGACTGCAAATGGTGCGCCGCCGATTTCCTCCCGGGCGCACATCACGGCGTGACAGGTGCCCCAAGGCTTTACCCGGTCAGCGGGGATGGCAAAGCCCGCCGGCAGCTTGTGCAGCTCCTGATAGGCGTAGACGATTTCCATCGGGCACTTTTGAAGGCGTGTCCCTACGGTTGACATAAAATCCTCTCGAATGGCTTCCTTAATGATAATAACCGCTTTTTCAAAGCCGGCGCTGTGGGCGTCAAACAGGGAGTAGTCCAAAATAGCCTCGCCTTGGCTGCCCACGGGGTCAATTTGCTTTAGTCCACCGTAACGGCTGCCCATTCCGGCGGCCATTACAACAAGTACGGGTTTTTTCATGGTATGCCTCCTTGCGTTTTTTATTAGTATATCACAGAAGTTGGAAAAATCAAAGAGAGAAAATAGTGCTATCCATATAGATTGCATCGCCTTGGAGCTTATCCCAGCTAAATTCTGCCGCCAGCTCCCGGGCAGAGATGGGTGCATTCCGGTCGATGAGACCGGCGCTGAATGATAATTTCCCCAAAAGCGCTTCTGCGGTCATATGCTGTTGCAGAACGCCCAAATCTAAATCCCTATCCCGTTTGCTCAGCCGCCGCCCGTCAGGGGCAAGGAGCATCGGTACATGTCCGTACCGAGGGTGGGAAAAACCGAAAAGTTCCTGCAAATACATTTGCCGGGGTGCAGAGCTGAGTAAATCCATACCCCGCACCACCTCGGTAACACCGGCCTCGCCATCGTCTACGGTAACGGCAAGCTGGTAAACATATACACCATCGGCCCGGCGGACAGGAAAGTCGCCGCAAGCAGTAAGCAGATTTTCTTCATAAGTGCCCTGACACATATCCTCTACCGTCCAAAGCCTGTCGGGAACGATGACCCGCCATGCGGGTGCGCGGCCAAAGGCATTCCGCTGCGCCTGAGTAAGATTCCGGCAGGTGCCGGGGTAGACGTAGGTGCCGTCAGAGAGATGAGGGGCGTTGACACTGTGAAGCTGGCTTCTGGTACAGTAGCAGGGATAGAGCAGACCTTTTTCCTGAAGGAGGGAAAAATAGCGGTCATAAACCTTGCTCCGCTTGCTTTGGGGCGGGGTTTCTTCATCCCATAAAAGGCCCAGCCATCGTAAATCTTCCCGTAAAATGCGGGCAAATTCCTCGCTGGTGCGTTGGGTGTCCAAGTCCTCCATCCGCAGGACAAGGTGGCCGTTTCGGCTCTTTACCGAAAGCCAGGCAATCAGGGCGGCAAATACATTTCCCAAATGCATCCGACCGGATGGCGTTGGGGCAAAGCGACCCACAGGCGCAGATTCCATTTTGCCACCTCCTTTTTTAGTATTTTACTATGAAAAAGCCATTCTGTAAAGATTTCCCTTGTGAAAAGGGTAGAATTGGTGTACAATAAGAGCATACTTTAAGAAAGGGGGGCTTATATGGCGCAGAATTTATCAAATGGCCGGCAACGGAAGGAAAAACGGAGCAGAAAAGACAGCCTGCAGCCCCTTTTCTTGTGTGGTTCCGTACTGTTTCTCTTGGGATTTTTGGGAATACTGCTGATTTGTTCCGGGGGAAAAGCTCCTTCATCCTCTTTTCCCACCGGACCGGAAAACACGGTGATTCATATTACTGCCGGTGGCGACCTGAATATTACAGATAATGTGATAAAAGCGGAGGCTGACGGAGGTTTTTCCGGTGTTTTTTTAGATGTTTCCCATTTGTTTGCCAACAGCGATCTGTCAGTTCTAAACTTTGAGGGTAATTTCTACGGCCAGCCCTACGGTACCCAAAGCAAATCTGCCCCCCAAAGTCTCGCAAAGGCGCTTTCGGAGGCAGGTGTGGATCTGCTGCAGCTTGCCAATTCCTACTCCATAAAAAATGGCATCAGTGGTCTTTTATCCACAATAGATACAGTTCGCGATGCAGGTTTGCTTCCTCTGGGCGCATATCGGGATAAGAAAGAGGCCAAAGAAAGCGGCGGCTTTACCTTAACGGAGGTACAGGGCGTTAAAGTAGCCTTTGTGGCTTTCACCAAGGGTATGGATGGAATGACTTTGCCGGAGGGCAGTGAGGGCTGTATCAATGTGCTCTATACTGATTACAACAGCAACTACCAAAAGGTAGACACGGAGGGCATCAGCCGGGTGCTGAACAATGTAAAGGCAGCCGGTGCGGATATTGTGGTGGCAATGCTCCACTGGGGCAGTGAGTTTAACGACACTGTCAGCAAATCTCAGGAAAAAATCTGTGCGCTCCTGCAAATGAGCGGCGTGGATGTGATTATCGGCACTCATCCCCACTATGTGCAGCAGATGAAATTCGATGCCGAGCGGAACACGTTTGTGGCGTACAGCTTGGGTGATTTCTTTGGTGATGCCGCCCGGGCTGGCTCGGAATATTCGGTAATTCTGGATTTGGAAATTACCAAGAATAATTTTACCGGTGAAGCAAAGGTAACAAATTACAGCTATACCCCCATTTTTACGATGCACGAGGAAGGAAAGCCAATGCGTGTGCTTCGCCTCCGGGAGGCAATGGCAGCCTACGAGAATAACTATGTGGATAAAGTCTCCGAGGGGACCTACAAGGCAATGGCATATGCCCTGACCCGCATAGAAGCCCGCATAAACGGCAAATAAAAAAGAAATCAAGTCGGAGGCCAAGCGGTCTTAGGAAGACAAGTGTTAACTACAACTCCTTGGCTCACAGAACGACATGG
>JAZSKZ010000001.1:0-9083 GCA_045535135.1 Faecousia sp. | reverse complement strand
GCTACACCGCCCGCAATGAGGGAGATAGCTGGGAGCTTTTGCCTGGCGGCAAGTATTACCTGACCCGGGGCGGCAGCGCAATCATCGCTTTCCGTGTGCCGGGGATATCCCCCAAGGGCTTCCTCCTCAGCGCCAGCCACTCCGACCGTCCTACCTTTAAGGTAAAGGAAAACGGAGAACTTTCCGGCGCATATACACGCCTTGCCGTGGAGCGCTACGGCGGTATGCTCATTGCCCCGTGGCTGGACAGACCCCTTTCCATTGCCGGCCGGGCGCTGGTGGAAACGGAAACCGGCATTGAGAGCCGCCTTGTGGACATTGACAAAGACCTGCTGCTCATTCCCAATGTGGCAATCCATATGAATCGGGCGGCAAACGACGGCTATAAGTGGAATCCTGCCGTAGATACCCTGCCCCTGCTGGGCGGCAAGGACGCCAAGGGTAAGCTCAATTCCCTGCTGGAAGAAGCTGCCGGCGGCAAGATTTTGGGGCACGACCTTTATCTCTATGTCCGGGAAAATGCCAAGCTCTGGGGCGTGGAGGAGGAATATCTCTCCGCCGCCGCGCTGGACGATTTGGCCTGCGCTTGGGGCTGCACGATGGGCTTTATAAACGCAAAGGACAGCGGCTCTCTGCCCGTTCTTTGCGTGTTCGACAGTGAGGAGGTAGGCTCCGGCACAATGCAGGGCGCCGCTTCCAACTTCTTGGAAACTACCCTCTCCCGGATTTGTGAAGGGCTGAAGCTTGACCTGCGACAGATGCTCAGCCAGTCCTTTATGGTGTCGGCGGACAATGCCCACGCCGTACACCCCAACCACCCGGAATATGCCGACCCCAATAATGCCCCGGTAGTAAACGGCGGTGTGGTACTGAAATTCAATGCCGCCCAGCGATACACCACCGACGGTGTCTCCGGCGCGCTATTCCGCAAGGTCTGCCAGCAGGCAGATGTGCCGGTACAGACCTACTATAACCGGGCGGACCTGCCCGGCGGCTCGACCCTCGGTTACATTTCTCTTTCTCACGTTTCCGTCCTGTCGGCAGATATCGGTCTTCCCCAGCTGGCGATGCATTCCTGCTATGAAACCATCGGCGTGCAGGACGCCCTTTCCCTGGAAAAGGCAATGACCGCCTACTACGAAAGCACCTTGGAAATTCCTGCCGACGGCATCTACTCCCTACACTAATCACAAAGCCGCCTCCGGAAGGGAGGCGGCTTTCCTTTCTGTATCTATAGAAAAGCGGTGCGGATTTCTCCGCACCGCTTAAATATTACTCTTCGTCCTTCTTGGCGTCCTCGATAATCTTTGCCTGATTTGCCTTGGGCACTTCCTCGTAGCGCTCGAAGGTCAGGGTGAAGGAACCTCTTGCCTGAGTCATTGCCCGCAGGTCGATGGCGTAGCTGCTCATTTCTGCCATAGGAACTTCGGCTTCCACAACGGTGTTGCCGTCGCTGTCGGGATTCATACCCATCACACGGCCACGGCGCTTATTGAGATCGCCGATCACATCGCCCATGTAGCTGTCGGGAATGGTAACTGCAAAAGTGCCGATGGGCTCAAGCAGAGTGGGCATTGCGTTAGGCATTGCTTCCTTGAATGCCAAGATAGCTGCCAGCTTAAATGCCATTTCGTTGGAGTCAACAGGGTGATAAGAGCCATCGTACAGAACGGCCTTCAGGTTTACCATAGGATAACCTGCCAGCGGGCCCTTCTTAACAGCTTCCTGAATGCCCTTTTCAACAGCGGGATAGAAGTTCTTGGGAACGGAGCCGCCGAAGACTTCCTCGGCAAAAATCAGATCGTCCTGCTCCTCCTGAGGCTCGAAACGGACCCAAACATCACCAAACTGGCCGGAGCCGCCGGTCTGCTTCTTGTGGCGGCCGTGTGCCTCCACCTTCTTCTTAATCTTCTCGCGGTAAGCAACCTTTGCGGGGCTGAGCTCAGCATCTACGCCGAAGCGGTTCTTCAGCTTAGCAATGAGCACATCCAGCTGCTGGTCGCCGGTGCCGGAGATAACCAGCTGCTTGGTTTCCGCATTGTTTTCCAGAGTGAAGGAGGGATCTTCCTCATTCAGACGGTTCAGCGCAGCGGCAACCTTATCTTCCTGACCCTTAACCTTGGGATAAATGGCCATAGAGTAGCAGGGTGTGGGATAAGGAATACCCTTGAGGGAAACGACCTTACGGTTATCACACAGGGTATCGCCGGTCTTTACCTTGTCCATCTTGCCGATAGCGCCGATGTCGCCGCAGGACAGGCTCTTGACTTCCGTAGCCTTCTTGCCACACATACTGTACAGACGGCCCAGCTTTTCAGTCTCGCCGGTACGGCCGTTTACCAGCACGGTATCGGAGGTAATGTCACCGGAGAGTACTTTTACGAAGGAGTACTTGCCGTACTGGTCGGAAACAGTCTTAAATACAAAGGCAGAGGGCACGCCGCCGGGAGAAACTACGAATTCCTCGGTCTCGCCGTTGGGGAGCGTAGCCTTGTGGTAGTTGCCTTCTACGGGGTTGGGGAAAAGGTCAATGATGTGATCCATCAGCATCAGGCTGCCAAGGCAAGTCATACCGGAGCCGCACAGCACGGGGAACATAGTACGGTCCAGAACGCCCTTGTGCATACCCTTAATCATCTCGGGGTAGGTAAAGTCCTCACCGCCGAAGAACTTGTCCATAAACTCTTCGCTGGTTTCCGCAACGGATTCTTTCAGGGCATCGTTAAACTCGGCAATGACCGCGTCCTTTCCCTCGGGAACGTCAATTTCCACCCGCTTCAGATTCTTCATCTCGTAGGCACGCTTGTTGAGCACATCGATAACGCCGGTAACCTTCTTTGCGCTGTCCCAAATGGGTACAACTACGGGAGCAACCCGGTTGCCGTAGCGCTCACGGAGCGCCTCGAAAGTGGCGTTATAGTCGGAGTTATCCTCGTCGACCTTGGAAATGTAGATAAAGCAGGGCATATTGCGCTCAGCGCAGTACTTCCAAGCCTTTTCGAAGCCGACAGTAATGCCGTCCTTAGCGGAGCAGACAATAATTGCGGCATCGGCGGCACGGAGTGCCTCCATAGTAGCACCGGCGAAGTCAAATGCGCCGGGGGTATCCAGAATATTCAGCTTAGCGCCCTTGTACTCCAGGGGTACCAGCGCAGAGGAAATAGAGATATTGCGACGAATTTCCTCGGGGTCAAAGTCGCAAACGGTATTGCCGTCAGCATTTTTGCCCATACGGTCAATAGCGCCAGTCATGTACAGAAGGCTTTCTGCCAGAGCGGTTTTACCGCTGCCGCTATGGCCCAGCAGGCAGATGTTACGAATGGAATTTGCAGTGTGCATAGTGTTCATTCTCCTTTGCTTCCAGTGGTGGTCTAAGCGTTGGACCACATTAAAGTCATTATACACGAAAGCACCGCTTTTTTCAATGCTTTTTTTGGTAAATATGTAATTTTTCCGCAAGGAAGAAAATAGACAGGGGTTTTTCCGGGAAAAATCCCCGTATTATACGCAAAAAACACTTGTTTTTCCACAAAAAACAGGCACCGCCCGTTGGCAGTGCCTGCAGTTATGTTAAATTATCCGGGTCCACTGACTCATCAGGAAGCCGGGAATCATCCACAGGATATGGTACATTAGAATATTCCAGGGAGTCAGCAGCTGGAATGCGCCTAAAACTCCCAGCACCAGCATAGATCCTACACCCAGAATACCGCCCAGCAAATGGACAAAAAGTCCCATCCAGCTTGCGGTATGCAGAGCTCTTGCGCCCACGATGGTGTAGCCGTAAGCGGCAAGACTGGGTTTCGTAATCAGCGCCAGTACCCGGTCCTGCTCAGTCCGCTCCACGGCACGCATCCGATCCCGCTCCTCCGCCTCCGGGCGGCGCAGTTTTTTCGGGCTGATGCCGAATTTATGCTGCAAGAATTTGCCGGAGAGCACCATATCGTGGCTAACAAGCACCGGCGAGAGTCTATGATAACCTGTGAGCACAGCAAGCCCTGATGCCACAGACTTTTTCCGGGTAAAATTCACTGCCAGCAGGCAGGAAAATTCACCGTCCACAGAAACACCCAGTGCGCCGGGCACATGCACATCCTCAGGAATCTGCACATCCAAAGAGCGCAGGAACGGAATGGTACCGACCAGCACCACCACGCCCTTCACGCCCCCGCCGATGCCGCCGCCGTAGAACTTAAAGTTATCGGTTTCGTAAATTGGAGCATTGTGGCTGTCCCGAAGCTGCTCCAAAAGGGGCGCTAAGCTACCGCCCTCCCGGTCCGCCACCGCTGCGGCGTAGGCCACTACAGTCTTCGGCTCAGTTTTTCCGTAGAATTTCACACCGTTGAGGTTTACCGTACCCTCAGGGAAAATATCCTCGTGGGTAACAGGAAACACTGCCCGACCCTGCAGACCCTTTACGCCCTTCCAGCCGCAGAGCACGCTGCCCTGCTCGTGGAGGCGCTTTTCCAGAAGCTGCCGGGGCTTATCCATAGTAATAAATATTGTACCGGGCATACCTGCCAGAGCTGCCATCGTTCCCACCTGAATACCAAGCTGCCAGCTATGCAAAATGCCGGCGGCAATACCTGCGCCGATGGCCGCTACAAGCACAGCCAGGCTGTAATAGCGGAGAATTTTCTCCGGGGTGGATTCCTCGTCCTGATTATTCGTAAAGTCGTCCACATCGCCGGTACTGCGCAAAAGGCCCTTTGCGTCTTCCAAATAGTCCTCCGTGGCTGTAATGGCAGAAAGCTGGGCAGCCCGACGCATCGTGTCCATCCGGTCAGTTTGGGTCTTTCTGCGAAGATATTCGCCCCACAGGGACATAAACACCTGCAAGCAGAACACAGCCGTACAGGGTACCCGCAGACCGGCCAGGCAATTCACCCCGTCCACGCAGCAGGCTATAAAGGTAAAGCACAATAAGGTATTGGGAGTAAAGCGCAAATGCCCGATCTCCAAAAGACCGTCAATCATTTGGAATGCGCCCATAAGCGCCGAAAGGAGCAATAGAAGCACCTGGCTGAAAATCACCAGCCGCAGGCGGTTTTCACCGATAAATCCAACGGCGTACAGCGCGGTAAGGATTACAGACACCACCGCCACAAAAAAGCTGAGCACCAAAAGCATCTGCAGCTTTCCAATCCCCTTTTCCCGCAGGGCATAGTACTGCCGCTCCGGGCCTTCCACGATTTTCCGCCGCATAAGCTGGAAGGGCGTCCGCAAGGGAACAACCGTGGGGGCAGGCGCTTTTCCACCCTCACCCATATAGATGCGAATCTCCTCTACGGGAAGAACGGTGGTATCTCCCGCAAGCTTATCGGTAACCTCATTGACAGGAAGCGCTTTTGTATCTCCCCCAAATTTTTCAGCCACCTCTTTTACAGGAAGAACGGTGGTATCTCCCTTTAGCCGGGTAGTTACCTCCTCTACGGGAAGGACCGTCGTATCGCCCGTAAGCTTATCGGCTACCTCCTTAACAGGAAGCTCTTTCGTATCTCCCTCTTTTTCCGGTGCGGCTTTTTTCTCCGCCGGCCGATCACTAAATTCCCGGATAATATCCTCCAGCTCCAGATTCAAATCGTCCTGTTGCTGCATATCGTCCTCCTTATCCGTTCAGGCGCTGACGCACCGCTTCATATAACAGTATGGATGCCGCCGCAGAGGCATTCAGGGAAGAAATCCGCCCCTTCATAGGAATGTGTACGGTTACATCGCAATTTTTCTGAACCAAACGGCTCATTCCATCGCCTTCGGAGCCGATTACCACCGCCGCCGGGACGGTCAAGTCCGCTTTGTACATAGGAATAGAGCCCTCCGCCGCTGTGCCGAAGATCCACACACCTTTTTGCTTCAGTTCTTCAATGGTAGCGTTGATATTTCCCACTCTTGCCACCTTCATATACTCCACAGCGCCGGCAGAGGCCTTTGCCACCACAGCAGTAAGTCCCACGCTTCTGCGCTTGGGAATAATCACGCCGTGAGCGCCGGCACATTCCGCTGAGCGGATAATCGCGCCTAAGTTGTGAGGGTCGGTCAGTTCATCGCAAATCACCAGCAGGGCATTTTCCCCCCGGTCAGCCGCCTCCTGCAAAAGATCATCCACAGAGAAGTACTCCCTTGCCGCCGCCAAAGCAATCACGCCCTGATGGGCACGGGTAGTGCTCATAGCATCCAGCTTACGCCGGTCTACCGGCACAACCACAGCCCCGGCCTCCTTGGCCTCCGCCGCAAGTCGCTGGAGCGCACGGTCAGTCTCGCCGCTGGCAATGAATACCTTATCAATGGTTCTGCCGCTGCGAAGCGCCTCGGTCAGGGCGTTGCGACCCTCCAGCTGGCCTTCTATTTCCTCCCGCTCGGGCTGGGGTGCTCTGTTTCTCCGTTCTTCTCTCATCGTACCCTCTCCTGTATTTTATACTACCTTCTATTGTAGCAGACTTTCTCCCCGGCTACAACAGGGAAATTCCCGGTTTCTTAAAATTTTTCAGAAAACTTCCTAAAATTTACAGAAATTTTACGGAAAAACCTCGGTAGTTTCGTTGCAGTCCCGGTTAGAATATGATACTATACAAGAAAATGAAAAATCCCCAAGGAGGATTTATAAGAATGGATCAAAACAACAACCGCAAGCCGGAAGGCGACGGCAAGCGGCCGAGAAGTTTACTGACGATTCTGCTGCTTTCCATAGTGATTATCATTGTGGTCAGCTGGATCAGCGGAATGATTTCCGACAGCCAGTATAAGCAGACTACCTTTTCCGAATTTTTGGCGGAGCTGGAAGCGGATAACCTGAAGGAAGTGGAATTCCGCTACGACCGTATCGTCTATATGACCCGTACCGAGGCGGCAAAGCCTGCCCGGGATCAGCAGGCCTGCTTCACCGGTCTGCCCGAGGGTAATATTCTGGAGCTGGCAGAAAGGCTAAACGCCAAGGGCAATATTGTA
This sequence comes from Faecousia sp., assembly GCA_045535135.1. Taxonomy (GTDB): domain Bacteria; phylum Bacillota; class Clostridia; order Oscillospirales; family Oscillospiraceae; genus Faecousia. The sequence goes on along the minus strand of JAZSKZ010000001.1, from coordinate 2,138 downwards.
GTTAATCAGCAGATTGTGGAGGACAACTCCGCCATTATGCTCATTCTCTACTATGCGGGCAGTATTCTGCTTCTTTTCTTGGTGATGTCCTTCCTGTTTAAGCGGATGGGCAGCGGCGGCGGTATGATGGGCTCCATCGGCGCCAACAAGGCCAAGGTCTATATGGAGAAAAAGACCGGCGTTACCTTCCGGGATGTGGCAGGTCAGGACGAGGCCAAGGAATCCCTGCAGGAAATCATCGACTTTTTGCACAACCCCCAGAAGTATACGGAAATCGGCGCAAAGCTGCCTAAGGGCGCGCTTTTGGTAGGCTCTCCCGGTACGGGTAAGACCCTCCTTGCCAAGGCCGTTGCCGGCGAAGCCAATGTTCCCTTCTTCTCCATTTCCGGCTCGGATTTTGTGGAGATGTTCGTAGGCGTAGGTGCCAGCCGTGTGAGAGATTTGTTCCGGGAGGCGGCAAAGGTTGCTCCCTGTATTATTTTCATTGACGAAATCGATGCGGTAGGCCGCTCCCGGGATTCCCGCTATGGCGGCAACTCCGAGCACGAGCAGACCCTCAATCAGCTGCTGGGCGAGATTGACGGCTTCGACTCCTCCAAGGGCATTGTGTGCCTTGCCGCCACCAACCGCCCGGAAATTTTGGACAAGGCGCTGCTGCGCCCCGGCCGTCTTGACCGCCGGATCGTGGTGGATACCCCCAACCTGCAGGGCAGATTGGATACCCTAAAGGTACACACCCGGAAGATTAAGCTGGCAGAAGATGTGGACCTGAAAAAAATCGCCCAGGCCACTGCCGGCGCTGTGGGCGCAGACCTTGCAAACCTTGTGAACGAAGCGGCGCTCCGTGCGGTGCGTCAGGGTCGTAAGGCGGTCAATCAGGAAGACCTGCTTGTTTCTTTTGAAACGGTCATTGCCGGCGCAGAGAAGAAAAACACCGTCCTCAGCGACAAGGAAAAGCGGCTGATTGCCTACCATGAGGTGGGCCACGCCCTGATTTCTGCGCTTTATAAGAACGATACTCCCGTTACCAAAATTACCATCGTTCCCCACACCGAGGGTGCATTGGGCTATACCCTGTACCTGCCGGAGGAGGAAAAATTCCTGTCCACGAAGGACGAGCTTTTGGGTGATATTCGCTCTCTGGTAGGCGGCAGAGCCGCAGAGGAAGTTGTTTTCAACACCCAAACCACCGGCGCCGCCAACGATCTGCAGCGGGCCACCGCCCTTGCCCGGAAGATGGTAACGCTGTTTGGTATGAACGACGAGCTGGGGCTTATGACCTCCGCCGCCATCGAGCACCAGTATTTGGAGGGCCGGTCCTATATGGATTGCTCCAACGATACTGCCGCATTGGTGGACCGGGAGGTGCAGAAGCTTCTTAACGCCTGCTACAACGAGGCAAAAACCACGCTTTCCGAAAACCGGGAGCTCTTAGACAAAATCGCCGCTTACCTTTTGGAAAAGGAGACCATCACCGGCGAGGAGATGATGAATATCATCCAGCCCCCCGTAGAGGAAACCCCCGAGGAAGCGCCCAACGAAGAACCCGCAGAAGAATAAAAAATCCCCCGGTAGGATTTCCTACCGGGGATTTCTTTTAGTTTTTAAGACTTTGCAGAGGGGCGGGAATCCGTCCGCCACGGGCGATAAAGTCCGCCGCAGACTCCTTATGCACGGGCATCACCGGGGCACTGCCCAAAAGACCGCCCATTTCCACCCTGTCTCCCACCACTTTGCCGGGTGCGGGGATAATACGCACAGCGGTGGTCTTGCTGTTGACCATACCGATAGCCGCCTCGTCGGCAATAATAGCGGAAATTGTCTGTGCCGAGGTGTCGCCGGGCACGGCAATCATATCAAGGCCTACGGAGCATACGCAGGTCATCGCTTCCAACTTATCGAGGGTCAAAACGCCGGACTCTGCGGCGGCAATCATACCCTCATCTTCCGACACGGGGATAAATGCGCCGGACAGGCCACCCACATGATTGGATGCCATCACGCCGCCTTTTTTCACCGCATCGTTGAGCATCGCCAGCGCATTGGTATCTATCGAGCGTAATAATGTTATCGTAGACCGCGAGGTAGAACTTACTGAAGAGCATATTGATGCTATTTTGGAGAGTGGAACCAAGACT
>JAZSKZ010000149.1:0-2994 GCA_045535135.1 Faecousia sp. | reverse complement strand
ATCCCCATATCGATACGACTATATCGTATCACATTCCCAAGGGAAATTCAACTACCATTTTGCAGGAAACGGGAGAATTTTGGCCACGAGCTTGCCCGCCGCCAGTGGCGGAGGCAAGGGCAAGCGCAGTGTGTGCCGCGGTCGGCAAGACGCAAGCCCGTGATTTCGGGCGAAGCGGCTGCCGGGCACCGCAAACGGGGGGGGACGGATCCCTCGATTCCGCTTCGCTCCACTCGGGATGACAAGGTTTTGCGGGATTTGGGAGAATTTTGGAAAGTGCGAAACAGAAAAAGGACACCCCGGGTGGAGTGTCCTTTTTTGCTGGAGCAGGGTACGGGAGTCGAACCCGCCTTCACGGCTTGGGAAGCCGTTGTATTACCGATATACGAACCCTGCGTTGCCCGTATTATAGCAGAGCACAGGGGGAAATTCAAGACCTTTTTGTCAGATTCGTTGAAAGAGTGCGCCCTTTATGCTATACTGTAAATACTAGGAGGGGAGAATATGCGTTTTCGGAAAATCTATGTGGAAATTTCCAATATTTGCAACTTAAACTGCCGGTTTTGTCCCAAAACAGGCCGTCCCGCCCGGCGGATGAACCGGGAGGAATTTGTTGCCCTACTCCCAAAGCTTCGACCCTATACGGACTACTTATACTTTCATCTAATGGGCGAGCCCCTGTGCCACCCCGATTTGGAGCAGTTTTTGACACTGGCCGGGGAGGCGGGCTTTAAGGTGATTCTCACCACCAATGGCACACTCCTGAAAGAGCGCCGGGAAATGCTCCTTACTGCACCGGCGCTGCATAAGGTGAATATTTCCCTCCACGCCTTTGAAGCTAACGATTTATCTATGCCCTTTGGGGAATATTTGGAAAACTGTCTTGCTTTCGGGCAGGCGGCGGAAGGCAAAATTCTCACTGTCTACCGCTTGTGGAACGGCGGCGGCGAGAACAGCCAAAACGGTGAGATTCTAAAGAAGCTCCATACTGCCTTCCCCGGGGAATGGGTGGTGGAGCGACCGGGTACCCGAATCGGCAACCGAGTGTATTTGGAATATGGGGATAAGTTCGACTGGCCGGACCTGTCCGCACCCGAGGGGGATGACCGGGTATTCTGCTACGGTCTGCGGGACCAGCTTGGCATTCTGTGCGACGGCACGGTTGTGCCTTGCTGCTTAGACCACGAGGGGGATTTGGCGCTGGGCAATATTTTTACGGAAGATTTGGAAAGCATTTTGCAATCTCCCAGAGCACAGGCAATTTACAACGGCTTTTCCCAAGGTACGGCGGCGGAAAAGCTGTGCAGGCGGTGCGGTTATGCCCGGCGGTTTCAGAAAAATCGATAAATTTATACGAAAAAGCGAAAAAATAAGGTTGAATTTACCGCCGATATGTGATATGATAACGCCGTATGAGCATAGGCGCGCTATGCCCAAATCCCACGCAAAGAAGGAGCGAACAAATGCCCCACACGATAGCCGTCGCCGGTAAGGGCGGCGTAGGCAAAACCACAACCTGTGGTATGCTGATTGATTACCTGTGCAAAGCCGGAAAAGGTCCGCTGCTTGTGGTGGACGCCGACGCCAACTCTAACCTCAACGAGGTTTTGGGCGTAGAGGTGGAAACCAGCATTGGCGCAATCCGGGAGGAAATGGCACAGGCAGAACAGAAAGGCACCGTTCCTGCCGGTATGACAAAGGCGGATTATGCAGAGTTTAAGTTTAATTCCGCACTCATCGAAGAGGACGATTACGATATGCTGGTTATGGGCCGCACTCAAGGCAAAGGCTGCTACTGCTATGTCAACGGCGTGCTGAAGACCCAAATCGACAAGTATGCCAAAAATTACAACTATGTTGTGATTGATAACGAGGCAGGCCTTGAGCACGTGGCAAGAGGCACACTTCCCAAGGTAGATACCATGCTTCTGATTTCCGACTGCTCCCGTCGGGGCATTCAGGCAGTTGCCCGAGTGGCCGAGATGGTGGAGGAGCTGGAGCTGAAGCCCGGCAAAATGGGTCTGATCGTAAACCGGGCACCCGGCGGCGTTCTGGACGCAGGCGTTTTGGAGGAAATCCAAAAGCACGGGCTGACGCTTCTCGGCGTACTGCCGCAGGATGAGGAGATTTACCGCTGCGATTGCGCCGGTGAGCCTTCTGCCAAGCTCCCCGAAAACAACGGGGTCAAAACCGCCCTGCGGGGTATCCTGCAGTCCCTCGGACTGTAAAAAATGTATATCTTGCGGTTTGCCACCGGCAAGCTGCATTAATAAAATCAAGGGGGAAACTCAATATGTCTTTTACACCTAAGACGCAGCCCTTCAGCGGCAAGATCAACGCCGTTACTCTGGGCACCGGTGACCAGGCAATCGTCATCGGCGGTCAGAATGTGCTGCCGTTCTACACTTTCGATGCACCCATCGAAAACGCACCCAAGATCGGTGTGGAGGTCTCTGATCTGGCTTCTCAGTGGGAAGTTCCCGGTCTGAAGGAATTCTACGCCGGCTGCACCACCATGGCTGACTATGCCAAGAAGGCTGCCACCATCGAAGGCTGCGATTTCATTGCGCTGAACTTTGTAGGCGCTGATCCCAACGGCGCAAACCGCCCCGTGGCTGACTGCGTTGCCGATGCCAAGGCTGTTGCCGAGGCTGTGAACAAGCCTATCGTTGTTATGGGCTGCAAGAATCTGGAAAAGGACGGCGAGCTGCTGGCTGCAATCGCTGAGGCTCTGTCCGGCAAGAACGCTCTGTTCATGTCCGCAAAGAACGAAAACTACAAGACCGTCGGCGCATCCGTCGCTCTGGCCAGCGGCCAGAACAGAGATCTCCATACCAACCTTGGGTGCGTTTTCGATGGGTGCATCGAAGGTGTAGAAAGGCAGCACGTCCTGGCCGCCGATGACGATAGCCTTGTCACCGGTGCCCAGGGTCACGGCGTTGATCTTGCCGTTGTAGGGTGCCGTCTTGGCAGTAAAAGCCATAATTGTTTGTC
>JAZSKZ010000117.1:0-24620 GCA_045535135.1 Faecousia sp. | reverse complement strand
TTTTAACGGTGAGGGTCCACCCGTTCCCATTCCGAACACGGAAGTTAAGCTCACCAGTGCCGACAATACTTGTCTGGAGACGGACCGGGAAGATAGGTCAATGCCAACACAAAGCCCGCAAGAGCAATCCTGCGGGCTTTGATTTCTTTTACTGGTATTTTTCTAATGACTGTGTTATACTTTTTCTGTTGACTATTTGTTGTATAGAATTAGTCTAATTCGATGGAATTCGGATACATCTTATTTTTAATTTAATGACGAACAATTAAAGCCTTGCGATGCATTGGGAGGTAGTTGTCAAAATGTCTAAGAAGCGTTCAAGGGGATTCCAATCTTTTTGGGTTGGAGCAATCATGGTGAGCTTGCTGCTTGTTTTGTTTTCGTTGATTTTTGTATCCTGCTCAAAACCTGGCGATGAGGGCATGGATGTGAATTTGGAAAGTCCTGATGTCGGCAAGAACGAAGATCCCGAAAATAATGAGGATCCGTTAACGGGCAATGAGGGACAGCAGCCGGAAGAAACGCCTGCGCAGAACACCACGCCGCCGACGACGCAGACGCCCACGAATGATCCGCAGTATACGCCGCCTGTGCAGTCGCACACGGTGCTTGCGCAGACGGAGGATATGGGCCGCGAGTATCTTGACAAGATTTATTTCCTTGGTGACAGCACGACCTATGGCCTCGGCTATTACTATGACCATGGCTATACCGATCTCGTCACTTCCAAGCATGTTTGGACGCCGAGCAGCGGTACGCTGACGCTCGACCAGTGGAGTTATGTCGCGATCGTCAACCCCGACACGGGCGAGGAAATGATGTTGCCGGATCTGCTTGCGCTTAAGAAGCCCGAATATCTCTGCATCACGCTTGGTGTCAATGGCGTGAGCTTCATGAAAGAGCAGTATTTTAAGGACTCCTACACTTCTTTGGTCAAAAAGGTGCAGGAAGTCAGCCCGAACACGAAGATCATTCTCAACTCGATCTACCCGGTGACAACCGGCTATGAGGAGAAGGGTAACGGAATCAACAACCTGAAGATCGAAGCTGCGAATCTCTGGATTCAGAACGTTGCGGAGAGCTGCGGTGTGAATTATCTGGACAGCGCAAGCGCGCTGCGCAATGAAAACGGTTATCTGCCTGACCAGCATACGAACGGCGACGGCCTGCATTTGAACGGTGAGGCCTTTGGCCTTGTGGTACAGTATATCCGCACACATGCCTGCTGATGAATTAAGGAGGAAATGCAAATGAAAAACATTGTGAAATTTGTAGCCCTGGTTTTGTGCATGACGGCGCTTCTCGCGCTGTGTGCCTGCGGCGGAGAGAAAATCAACACGGATGTTGCCCCGGCTGACATCTCGGAGAATATCGTGAAAGCCCTGGGCGCTGTTGACGCCATGACGGCTCTGGACGAGAGCTATATCACCGGCCGCATGGACATTGACCTGTCCAACTGTGCTGAATATGATGTTCGTCTGAGCACGGCGAGCATCAACGTCAACGAGTTCGGCGTGTTCAAGGCCAAGGACGTGGATCATGTCGAGGCACTTGATGCGGACGTGCAGGCTTATCTGGCGATGCGCCTTGAGACATGGATGGACGAATATCTGCCCGAGGAGAAGCCGAAGGTTGAAAACGCACAGGTCAGAACCTTTGGTCCTTATGTGATCTACACGATTCTGTCCGAGAGCGACAGCACGCTTGCGTTCAACACCGCGAGCGAGATGCTGGAGCAGTAATCCGGAAGATTGACATTGCCTTAAACCGAGGATTTGGTATGCAAGTACCGAATCCTCGGTTTTTTGCTGCCATGGTGCCGGATTTTGCCGTCACACCCGCGCAGCGTCTGTGACGGAAACTTCAAAAGCCGTTTTTTCCATCTGTTCGCCGTCGATCAGTTTTATGTATTGCCGCGATTGGATGCGTCCGTGCAGTGCGATGCGGTCGCCGACGCGCCAGGCGGAGGCGCTGTGCGCGAGGACTCCCCACGCGATACAGGGCAGATAGTCGCTGCGTCCGTATCGCCGGTTCACGGCGAGCATCAGATCACAGATCTCGCGCCCCATGGGGGTGGTGCGCAGCGTTGGCGCTTTGCAGAGCGTGCCGGTCAGCTCGACCAGGTTGCGATCCTCGCCGGTTTCCATTTCAATCGACCTGGCAAACACACTGATGATCAGCCGGCTGCCGATGCCGCTGCGGTTATTGAAAGAGCGCAGCTCGCCGTATACGCCGAGCTTATCTCCCTCGGTTAGCTCTGTGCACGACAGCAACTCCTGCCTTGCGATGACATTGAGCCTGTCCACGGCGCCGGACAGGCGCTCAACTTCAATGGGGAAACTGTAAAACCGCGCGCCTCTGCTCTCGTGAGAGAAGACCGGCGCGCAGGAAGTGACGCCGCGCAGCGTCACGCTGTTGATTTTCGGATTTTCGTCCATACGCACACCTCGAATACGTTTCATTCGGAATTGTTTGCCAGGGCGGGCGAGAGAAACCGAAAGCGGTTTTGCCTTGTTGCACCCGGTGCTGCCGGTTTATCGACTTTGACGAACATTAAGTCAACAAAACCTGCGCAGGGAAAGGCGGATTCGGATCCTGTCGCACGGCCTTAACCAATCGTATTCGGGCACCGCGCGATTTATGCGCGCGGACGCCGCCGGACCGCGCAAGCGGGTCCGTTTCGGATTTGTGTGATTTGGGTTTTGCTGAAGGCAGCCGGTTAAAGCTGCGCCCCCATGAGCAGCGATGCCGCGCAAAAAGCGAGGATGTCCTCGGTTTCTCCGGGCGGACAGCGCATGGGGATTTCCTGCATCTCCAGCACTTTGCCGGAAAGCGTGGGAACTTCCCGATGCACGGAGAGGGTGAGGCTTTCCGGTGTGCGGGACGAAAAGCTGATGCTTGCACGGGAGGAGGGACCGAAGCTGACGATCCACTCGGCGCGAACGCGCGAGAGCTGCGCTGCTTTCTCCGGCGGTGTGAGCAGAATGCGGCAGTATATCTCCGGGGCTTCACCCTGCCAATCCGGAGAAACGATCAGCATGGCGCAGCGGAGTTTTTCCCCGGGCGCAGGCCGCAGCAGACGGCAGGCGCAGCGCGAGGCAATCGGGAGCAAAAGCGGAAAAAGTTGTCCGTTCGTTTCCAGTATAGCCGCTGCATGCATGTCTGCTGCCTCCCTGTGGCCCGTGCCACTTGCATATTCTGTGTGTGCGGGGTAAAATAAATGTACATTTCTGTTTTTTGAAAAGGAAAATTTGCTATGGATCTGGATATTCGGGAGATTTTGCGCCGCTGCGACCATACGCTGCTGCGACGTGACTGCGGGGAAAGCGAGATCGCAGCGCTCTGTGATGAAGCGCTGCGCTATGGCTGCGCCTCGGTGTGCATTCCGCCCTGCCACGTTGCTTTTGCCAAGGCGCAGGTCGAGGACAAAATGAAAATCTGCACCGTGATCGGCTTTCCGAACGGCTACAGCACAACGGCCGTTAAGGTTTTTGAGGCGCAGGAGGCCATCCGCGACGGCGCGGACGAAATTGACATGGTGGTCAATCTCTGCCTGCTGCGCGACGGGAAGCGGGATGCGCTGCTTGGCGAGATTCGCGCGCTCAAGGCCGCCTGCGGCGAAAAAGTGCTCAAGGTTATTGTGGAAACCTGCCTGCTCAGTGAGGAAGAAAAACTTGCGCTGTGCGACATCGTGTCCGAATCCGGTGCGGATTTCATCAAGACATCCACCGGCTTTTCCACCGGCGGGGCAACGCGCGAGGATGTGCGCCTTCTCCGGGAGAACTGCAGCGAACAGGTGCGCGTGAAAGCCGCCGGCGGGATTGCAACGCTGGAAGATGCAGCGGACTTTGTCGCCCTCGGCGCGGACCGCCTCGGCACAAGCCGCGTGGTGAAGCTTGCAATCGAACAGGGTTATTAAGCGCAGCGAGCGGATGTGCCCTCCTGAAGATTGAATCAGGAAAACAGGACGCGGCGCAGCAGGCGGCATAGCGTCACGGCGGGGATGCTCAGGAGTAGCCAATAAAAACTATACAGAAGGCAGATCTGTCCGGACAGATTCAGCGGCAGGGAGGAGTAATCCCAGACGTTCCAGCCGAGCGCCCGGTTGACAAGCAGCCCCGTGAAAAGCTCCACGGCCGTGATCAGCGCCGCGCAGAGCACGCCGGACAGCGGCAGCGGCAACGCAAGGCGCGTTGCCACGAGATAGATCAGCAGAAAACACAGTCCGCCGGTGAGCAGCATCGTCCAATGTGTGTGACCGCGCCAGAGCAGCTCAATTGCGCCGTAGCCGATGGCGCCGAGCGTGTAGACAAACATAAATTCCAACATAGTGGAAGTTTGCCCCATGCAGATGCGTTTTATGTGATGCATCGGAAAAAGGGCGCCCGGCACAATACTTTCCAAATATAAAGAAGTCCCCCCTGCGGCAAAATAGTCGACAGGGGGGATTTTTGTTGATAAAAAGGAGATTTGTCGTGCTTTGTGCCGCGCTGTTGCTCTCAAGCCTGTGTCTTGCGCTGAGCACCTGGGCGCTGACAGCGCCGGACGCAGCGCCGGAAGAAGCGGAGATGGATGCGTGTGTCCGTTTGCCCATCGTCATGTATCACCACATCAGCGATGTGGAGGCGATCTGGGGCAAATATGTCGTGAGCAGCGCGGAGTTTGAGCGCGACCTGCGCTGGCTTCGCGAGAACGGCTACGAAAGCGTGCGCGTGCAGGATCTGATCGCATGGTCGGAGGGGCGCTTCTCCCTGCCGGAGAAGCCCTGTATCATCACGCTGGATGACGGCTATGAGAGCACCGGCGTTTGTGCAGCGCCCCTGCTGGAAAAGTATGGTTTCACGGGTGTCGTCGCGGTGATCGGCGCCGTTGCGCAGCAGTATAGCGAGCAGCCTGACCACAACCTGCGCTATTCGCATCTGAGCTGGGAGGCCGTTGCGGAGCTTTCGCGCGACGGTGTGCTGGAGGTGCAGTACCACACATGGGATATGCATACGCTCTCGCCCCGTCAGGGCTGTAACCGGAAAAAGGGGGAGGCGGAATCGGGTTACCGCGCGGCGCTGGAGCGGGACATGGAGCAGTTTGCGGATGCCTGCGCTGCCTACGGCGTGGAAACTGTGCCGTCTGTTGCGTATCCCTTTGGCGCTTATTGTGCGCTGACGCGCGAGATCGTTGCCGTGAAAGGCTTTCGCGCTGCATTTACCTGCACGGAGCGGGTGAATCTGCTCACCGGCGCGCCGGGGGAGCTTCTCGAGCTTGGGCGCTATAACCGGCCACACGGCGTTTCAAGCGCCGAGTTTTTTGAAAAGTGGGAAGAAAAGGGCTGAGCATTCTCTTAAAACAACATGGACAGAATGCGGACGAGCAGACAGGCGATGAGCCCGAAAACCGTCGGCAGCGCGGCGGCGAGGGCCGTGTAGCGCCAGGAGCCGGTTTCCTTGCGGATGGTCAGCAGCGTTGTTGCGCAAGGCCAGTGCAGCAGCGAAAAAAGGATAAAGCATGCGCCTGTCACGCCGGTCCAGCCGTTTGCGCGCAGCACCGTGCCGAGAGACGCGAGCGCGCCCGGCTCTGTGAGCTGCCCCTGTGAGAGATAGCACATGAGCATAACGGGCAAAACCAGCTCGTTTGCAGGCAGACCAAGAAGGAAGGCCAGCAGGATAACACCGTCCATCCCCAAAAGCCGCCCAGGTGCATCAAGAAACGAAGAAAGCGCTTGCAGCAGGTCAATGCCGCCCGGGCGCACATTTCCGATCAGCCAGAGGAGCAATCCCGCAGGGGCGGCAATCGTAACGGCCCTGCCGAGCACAAAAAGCGTCCGGTCCAGAAGCGAGCGCACAAGCACGCGCAGAATCTGTGGTCTGCGATAAGGCGGAAGCTCCAAAGTGAAAGAAGAGGGCACGCCCCGCAGCAGCGTTTTGCTCAGCAATTTGGAGGCGAGCAGCGTTGCGATCACGCCAAGCAGGATGACCAGCGTGAGAATCAGCGCGGACACGGCGCTGCCCAGCAGGCCGCTGCCCGCGAAAAACAGGCTGATCAGGCTGATAATCGTTGGAAATCGCCCGTTGCAGGGCATGAAGCTGTTGGTCAGCACAGCGATGAGCTTTTCGCGCGGTGAGTCAATGATGCGGCAGCCGACAACGCCGGCTGCGTTGCAGCCGAGGCCCATACACATTGTCAGCGCCTGTTTACCGCAGCCAGCGCACCTTGCCATAGGGCGGTCCATTAAAAACGCCATCCGGGGCAAGTATCCCACATCCTCCAAGAAAGTAAACAGCGGAAAGAAAATCGCCATTGGCGGCAGCATCACCGCTATGACTCTTGCAGCGGTCAAATACATCCCGTCTGCAACGAGCCCCCGTAACCACGCCGGCGTTCCGGCAAGAAGCCGCTGCAGGATTTCATATCCGTGGTAAAACAGCCGCTCCAGGGCCGCAGAGGGATAATTGGCACCCCAAACCGTCAGCCATATAATTCCCGCCATCACCGCAAACAGGAGGGGCACGCCAAACCGGCGGCTGACAAGCAGTTTTTCCACCTGCTCCCGTACCCTTCTTCCCGGGTCCTCTCTGCAAGTAATGGCCTTTTTCGCAATTTCTCCGGCGGCGGTAACCGGGTCGGGGAATTGGGGACGGGCTTGCATTTTTTCTGTCAGAGCCGTTCGTGCAACAGCCACCAGAAGTTCCCCTATGCCTTCATTCCGTCCGGCAGCCGTCAACACCACCGGCACGCCTAACGCCGCTTCCAGCGCTTGTCTGGACACATAGCGGCCGTGGCGGTGGGCTTCGTCCATCAGATTGACACACAGCACCGCTTTTTCTCCCTGAGAGAGGATTTGCAGTGCTAAAATCAGGCTTCGCTCCAGTGCGTTACCGTCGCAAACTACTACGGTACAATCTGCCTCTCCTTTTTCCAAAAAATCTGCCGCCACACATTCGTCCTCTGTTTCGCCCGACAGAGAGTAGGTGCCCGGCAAATCGTAAAATACGTACTCCACATCTCCACGGCGGCATACGCCTCGGCTGACACCCACGGTTTTCCCCGGCCAGTTCCCGGTATGTTGGCGCATACCGGTGAGTGCATTAAAAAGTGTACTCTTTCCCACATTGGGATTGCCCGCCAAGGCAACGGTTATCCTCTGTGTGATCCCTGCGCCCATCAGTAATCCACCCGGATGTGGCGCAAATCCCGGGTGCGCAAAGCCAGCACCGTACCTCGAAATTCCAGCGCCGTTACAAAACCGCCGGGACTGCGGTAACGGCATTTGACCATTGTCCCCGGTACAAGGCCCAGCTCCTCCAATCGTTTGCGGACACCGAATTCCCCCTCCAGCTTGGTTACCACCCCTTGCGCCCCCGGCACCAGCCTGTGCAGTCCGATTTCCATAGGAACACCTCCACTTTCGCTGTTTCATTCTATTACCCGCCAGAGATTGTGTGCAGAAAAAACTTTTCTTTCCCGAAAATCTGTGGTAGAATGTCCTAAAAAGGAGGCGGCAGTTTATGGAAAATAAAGTGCAGGAAATCATTTCCCTGCTGAAGGTTCGATACCCTCAAGCGCCTTGCGCCCTGCAATATGATAAGGACTATGAGCTGATGATTGCGGTGCGGCTATCCGCCCAATGCACCGATGCCCGGGTCAATTTGGTTACGCCGGCACTTTTTGCCGCCTATCCCACGCTGGAAGCAATGGCCGCCGCTAACATCAGCGATGTGGAAAGCTATGTACGCACCTGCGGTTTCTTTCGCCAAAAGGCAACGGATATTGTGCTTGCCTGCCAAATGCTTCTTAGCGACTACGATGGAAAAGTGCCAAACAGTATGGAAAAGCTGCTCCGTCTGCCCGGTGTGGGGCGAAAGACCGCCAATCTGCTGCTGGGCGATATATACGGTGCGCCGGGCAGCGTGGTTTGCGATACCCACTGCATCCGTATCTCCAACCGCTTGGGGCTTGCCCGGGGCAAAGAGCCGGAAAAGGTGGAAACTCAGCTTCGCAGCATTCTGCCGCCGGAGGAAAGCTCCGATTTCTGCCACAGAATCGTTCTGTTTGGCCGGGAAATTTGCACCGCCCGCAACCCCAAATGTGCAGAATGCCCGCTCTCTGCTCACTGCACCTTATATGTACCGTAAAAAAATGCGCCCCGCCGCAAACAGGCAGGGCGCATTTTATCTGTCGCTGGGTCTTCCGCTGTCCTCATCGAAAATCCAGTCCTCCAAATCCATAACGATTTCGTCATGATTTTGCATAGGGCACCTCCTCTCTTCCATTCCTGATAGTATATGTTTTGGCAGAGGAAAAAAACACCAAATCTTGTTGACAGAAAAAGTTTTTTTCGTTACAATGCAATAGACACGCCCCCTTAGTTAAACGGATATAATAAACCCCTCCTAAGGGTTAGTTGTGCGTTCGATTCGCGCAGGGGGTGCCAAAAACCCCGCACACATTTGTGTGCGGAGTTTAGTTAAAAATGAATAGTGAAGAGGAAAAATCAGGTGCGAGGGAAAATCCCAAGCACCTGATTAAATCTTAAATTATTGCGCTGCTACGAGGGTAATATCCGCAACATGGAGTTCCTCACCGGAACCAACTGTAGCAGTAATCTCAACCGCTACACTACCGTTGTTTGCTTCTACCCAACCGTTCAATACGTTTGCAAAATTCGTATAGCCGCGGGTATAACCTTCAACGCCAATGCGAGTCGCGTTGTTGGCATTTCCTGCAGCCATTCTGGTATACACAGAAACGGTTTCGTCACTGCCAGTCAGCTTAGCGGTAATAATGGCAACGGGATAGTTGGCATCCACTTGCCGCTTCAAGAGCGCCTCTACGGTTACTTTCGCGCCATCCTTCATGTTTGTGTGGGGATCGTCCGCGACGGCATCATAGATAATCTTGGCCTCCTCTACCAAAGAGGGGTCCTTATAAACCGCAAGGGTGTAAGGCAGGTAAGCATGTTGGTAAAGATGCTCAAAGGTGTAAGTCAATGTAGTCGGAGCACCAACAAGAACGCCGACAGATTTACAAGAGTAATCAATACCGCCGAATTCTATATCGAGTTCGGGCTTTCCGTCGTTTGCCTGATCGAGGAAGGTTACCGTGCTCTTTACGGGGTCAATATCGCCGTTCTCATCATAGACGGTGTTGACACTGTAGATCATCAGGTCGTGGTTTGTCAGAGCGCCGTCAGCAGGCTGACAGAGAGAATACGCCTTGTACATCAGCTTTTCGCCAAATGCCCGGCAGTACTTCACAAGCTCCTTCAAGGTTGCGTGCGAAACTGTACCGAGGTGCGGATCCTCAAAATCATCAAGTGGCAACTTCGTGCCGTCTACCTCGTACTGGTCGGTACGGCCCATATAGGTTTCTGTCTCAGTAAGGTATACCCAACGCTCGAGAGCGGTATTATATGCAGCATCGCTGTCGTAATACGCACGGGTAGGCTTGGGAATTACAGTAAGGAAACCGTTGGCGGGCACAAATTGGGAGGAATACGGGGCGGTAAGTGCGCCGGTAACACGAGAATATGCCCAGAAGGGTGTGCCGGAGCACTGATTAAAGATAGCGCCGATCCAATCCGTTGTTGTTGTCCAATCGGTAGGATCAAAGACACCGTCGCCAACGAGCTGATCCACGACCTCAGGTCTCAGGGTAGGTGTGTCGGTGCTGAAGTCCAGCAACTGCATCCAAATGTAGGGGTTGCCGGTAGGAGCGCCGTTGCCACCCTTGGCGCTGATATAGCGATAGCCGCCGTAAATAGTACCTGCAATCAAATCGTTAAAATACTTGTCGGGTGCAACGGTATCGCTATCATTATCGTTATCGTTGCGGCTGTAGTGGACATTGGAATCGGTCTGCCACTGGAAGGTAATCTGAGTCGCCATTGTGCGAAGAACGATCTGACGCAGCTCTGCGCCGGTCATACCGCTATGGGCAACGGGGATCTCAGCCATATCGTCCTTAAGATTGTTGTGCACCATAGTGATGGTTGCAACATGGAGCTCCTCACCGGTACCAACGGTAGCGGAGAACTCCAAAGTGTGGCCGTAGTAATTTGCAAGCTTTGCTTCTACCGCGGGCCAGTTGGTCAAATTGGAGTCGCTTCTGGTGAACTGGAAACTATAGTTATTATAAGCGCCAGCCCAGCGGGTATATACATGGAGGGTATCTACAAGCTTACCGCTAGTGTCCTTCACTGCGATATTGACAGAAGCAATGGGGTAGTTGCTGTCAATTTTGGTGTTTGCCAACGCAGAGGGGAGATAGTAGATGCCATCCTTCAAGTTCGTTGTTGAATAGAGTTTCGCATTTTCGAACTTGGACACATCCTCGAATACCTCAAGGGTAAAGGGAAGTGAACCGTTCGTGTTGTACAGGTAATTGAAGGTATACTTCACTACCCGGTAATCGGTAGGCCAACCGTCAACCAGCTTCCAAGCTTCATCGCCGTTATAATTTGTGCCGGTTTGATAGGTTATACCGTCCTTATCAGGTTTTCTCCAATCGTCGACCTGAGAGAAAATATAGATATAACAACTACCGTCAGCTTCATCGGGGTTGGTAAGCGGAGTGCCATCCGATTTAAATGCGTGGGAAGCGGCCATCATAGCGTGGCCGGCATTATTACTGGTGTACCAGAAGACAAATCCGTCGCCAGGTTGTACCTGTGCATAAGCCTTATACATTGTATCAACACCGTTGGCTTGGCAGATCGTCTTGGTAGCTACCGGATCATTTTTATCAGCGTAGCTGACAATGGGGTTATTCTCGCGACCCTTATTCACATCATAATCGCCCACAGCAATAATGCCCTTTGTGTAAGTAGCATTGTCAAGAGCGCCCGTTCTGGGACGGGGGATAATGTTGCTGGTCCAGTGATAGTCCAGTGCGGGGGTAACCCGGGACCATGCCCAGTAAGTCGAACCAGAACACTGGTTAGAGAAAACAGATAAAATCTTATTTGTGGTAACTGCATCCAGTTCGCCTTCGATACCCCAGGCATCCTTCAGCGCATCCACATTGAGAACATTGCGGTCGTCTGCATAATGGATGAAATTATACAGGGAGCCGCCGGTAGCTGTAACATAAGGGGAGCCACCATAGTACTGATTTTTGTTCAGCGTAATAGCGCCGTCAGCAGGAATATCTCCCGCTTCCAGATCCGCATAATAATAGTTGTAGTATGTTAGGCTTTGGGAGGGCTTCCAATGGAAGCCCTCCTGCAATGCCATATAACTTACAACGATATCACGGAGATAATCAGATGTTAACCCCTGATTTTTTTTTGGCCACCGGGACAGCTGCCAATTCTTCAGAAGCAGAAGGCAGATTCCAAGCGTTAATGTTAGTCAGAGTTGCCTTGAACTCAACGAAGGCATCTGTGTTGATTTCTTCCACCATTGTCTTGATGGCAGCCTTCTGCTCGTCGCTGGTAAAGTAGCCTTCGCCGCCGTTCCAAGCAGAATCAACCTTTGTCAGAACTTCCTTGGGGTTGACTGCTACGACGACATTGCTCATATCAGTGCCCAGGTCGCCGAAGTTGCAGAATGCACCGAAGTATACCGTTGCATCCAGAGCAGTGCTCGTGTAGACATTCTCGATAATGAAGCTTGCAACATAAACCGCGTCATTACCGGTATTGCCGAACGCACCGTCGGTCATATCAGTAACATTATTGCTGACATCTACAGTATCGGCAGCACCGCCAAAGGCAACGCCGAGGCTGTTTGCATCCAACAGGTTCTGAATGGTCTGGGTGCCGGCGAAGGTAGCCTTAACACCGATGCCCTTGTTGTAAGCATTCATGCCCATATAGGTAATGCTGAGGTAGTAGCGGTGGAACTGGTAGGCGTTCTCAGCTACGGGAACAGCCAGATACTTACGGACCGTCTTGCCTTCGTTCAGGCTCAGAGTATACATGGTCTCTACGGAGCTGCCTTCGCCCTTATTCACTGTGAGCGTGCCCAGGTCGGACTCGTCGTAGTCATTGCTTGCATTATCGTAAGCGGAGAGGACAACACCGTCAGCCAGGGTGATAGTAGCATTCTTACCGTTGAGGTCAACGATTGCATTTACAGGCAGAGTGAAGGAAACGCCATCCAGCTTGATGACAATTACACTACCCTCTACGATAGCTTCAACAGCGTCAGCTTCGGCTTTGTAATCTACATCGCCAACCGACATAATAACCTTCTTGATGCTCTGCCACTTGCCGGCATCGTCGCCTTCTGCGACAGCAGCCATGCTATACCGGTTGGTGGCAGGAGTAAAGGTAACATTGGGGCTGACATCGGTAGTGAAGACATACTCGTATCTTACGCTGACCTTAATTTCGACAGGGGCAGAAAGTTCTGCAACGGAAATCTTCGTGTCGGCTGTACGCAGAGCCAGGTCAACGCCATTGCCTTCAAAGACCAGCGCGCCGCCCAGAGTTGCGTTCGTATCGCCGCGGAGGTCAATAGCGCCGGTTTCGCTGCCGGTGCTTACATTGTCCTTAATGGTGCAGTCTTTAATCACGATGGGGGTATTCATTGTGGAATTCACATAGATAGCGCCGCCGTTTGCTGCAGTACCGTCGGAGATGGTACCGCCGGTAATTTCCACTTCAGGAATGAAAGCCTTGGCAGGGTCAACATAAACATAGATATTGCCGCCGCTGGCACCCGCTGTTCCGCCGGTGATGGTGCCGCCGGTGATATACAGCTTGGTTGCCAAATAATCATCGGTATAACGAAGGATGATGTTACCGCCGTTATTGTTGGAATTACCGCCGGAAATGACAGCAGTGCCGGAGATCGTCAAGCTGCCGGAGTTCAGCGCAATGTTGCCGCCGCCGCGGTAGGCGGTAGTTGCCGTACCGGTTCTCGAGCCATCAGAAATCGTACCACCGGAGATGGTAGCCACCACGCCTTGGAATGCAATGTTGCCACCGTTGTAAATATTTACCGTACCGCGGGTAATGGTACCGTCGGTCATTGTGAAGGTAATATAATTGGTAGTATCAGTAGTAGACTTGGGACCGGCCATCTGAATATTGCCGCCGTAGTTACCGGTAGCGGTGCCGTCCTGAATGGTGCCGCCGGAGATGGTAACATTGCCTTCAGTATAGATATTACCGCCGTTGTGAGCAGTACCGTCTTTAATAAGAGCTGTGCCGGAGATGGTCAGATCGCCCGTAATCCAGATGTTGCCGCCTGCATTATCGCCTGTAGAGGTGCCGCCGGTGATGGTACCGCCGGAGATCGTCAAAGGTGTTGCGGCGTAGATATTGCCGCCGTCTGCTGCAGTACCGTTCTCAATGGTGCCACCGGTAATTTCCACTTGCGGGATTGGATCACTTGCATCGGCAACATAGACATAGAGGTTGCCGCCGTTGGCGTCTGCTGTACCTCCGGTGATGGTGCCGCCGGAAATCCTAAGTACAGTATCGATGCCGGACATATAGCGGACCGCAATGTTGCCGCCGCATACTGCAGTACCATTGGAGATAACAGCATTGCCGGTAATTTCCAGCGTACCGGAGGTAATGCCGATGTTGCCGCCGCCGCGGTTTCCGACAGAGGTATGGGTAACTTTGCCGCCGGTAATAGTGCCGCCGGAAATCGTAACATTGGCATTGGAGATTGCGATGTTACCGCCGTTTTGGTTTGCTGCTACACCGCCGGAGATAGTACCACCGGAGATGGTTGTGGTGGTAGCAGCAGATGCGGAGCCGGCAATCTGCAGGTTGCCGCCATAGTTGGTGGATTCGCCGTCTTTAATCTCGCCGCCGGAGATGGTTACATTGCCTTCAGCGTAGATATTACCGCCGTTTCTGGCAACGCCGTCCTTAATAACAGCAGTGCCGGAAATCACCAAATCTCCTTCAACATGAATGTTACCGCCGGTGCTAGTTGCGGTGCCACCGATGATGGTGCCGCCGGAGACATTCAGCGCACCAATGGTATAGATATTACCACCTGTAGCAGCACTGCCGCCGGAGATGGTGCCGCCAAAGATGTTAATAACGGCATCATTACGAATTCCCGTAACCAGAGCAGATGGATTCACAATGCCGCTGGCATTGGAGATCTCACCGCCGTACATATTGAAGGTGCCGTTGCCTGCACCGCCAACAGTCACAGCAATTTCATTTTCCGTGGTCGCTGCCGCAGTTCTGGTTACCTTGCCGCCATAAATGCTTATGTAAGAAGGTCCAGCTACAGGAGCAACTCCGTCGCCGAATGTGGTGCTTGAGGAGCCGACAGCATTTACATAGAACATAACCTGCTCATTGTTTAAGGTATAGTTGCCTGCAAATACATTTAGATTCGTAAAGCCATACTGGTAAATAACACGAGCGGCTTGCTTTGTGCCGGTAGCCGTAATGCCACCCTCGCCGCTTTCGCTGCAATCGGTAAGGTTGAGTGTGCCTCTGTTATCCTCCGCTGTGCCACCAATGGTAAATGTCTGACGAGCGGTTGTAACCGTAAATCCGTTGAAGCAGATATTCGCAGTTGCGCCGGGGTGAACCTTTATCGCACCAGTTACGGTAAGATCAGCAGTGAGATAGTAGTTGCCCTCATCTCCGCCGCGAAGGGCTTCGATCGCCGTCTTCAGATCTGCCCAGGTTCCAACGCCTGCCCAGTTAGAGATTGTTTCGCAGGTGTGGTCTCCCTTGCCGCTGGCATCACCATTACACACGCAGTGGCTCTCATTTGCGTGGGGGGCTGCAGGTGCAGGCTCAGTGGGCTCAGTCTCGGGCTCAGTGGGCTCAGTAGTAGGCTCAGTGGTGGGCTCAGTGGTGGGCTCAGTAGTGGGCTCAGTCTCGGGCTCAGTGGGCTCAGTGGGGTCCTCGTAGGGCTCCTTCAGGGACAAAACGGTATCGTTGCCGGTACTCTTTGTTTCATAAACCTTATTGTTGTTAAAATAAAAGTTTGTAATTGTGTTCTTGTTGGTTGCGCCTACGGCGTAGAGCTCATTAATCTCGGGTGTGCCGGAAATGGTCAGGGTGCCTGCGCAGAAAATATCCTTGCATGCCGGATATGTGCCTATTGTTGCCGCGCTTGAATCCGTTGTTGATCCCGCTTCACCAACGCCGCCATAGATTTTACCGCCGGAAATGGTCAGGGTGCTGGTAGGTCCGACATAAATGTTACCTGCGATTTTCCGGGAATCTTCATTAGTGCCTGTGCCGACTGTACCGTTCTTAATTGTGCCGCCGGTAATGGTGATTGTTGCAGCCATCGGTTTGCCGCTTGTATTTACACCGCTGGCTACCAACGCACCATTTCTCGTGTGGCCATTGCCGTCTATGGTGCCGCCGTACATATTGAACGCGCCCATTATTGCAAACATGCCTCTATAACCAGTACCGTTTTTAATAGAGGTTGCGTAGCCGCCATACATATTAACTACACAGGTACCGGTATTTGCATATACTAAGCAGCCCGCACTGTTATCGACTACGCTGCCTGCATACAGATTGAGTGTTCCGTAAGCTTTTAAAGAAGTCTGGTTCTTGGTAATAACCCATCTACCGCCAACAGGAACACCGTCAGTGCCCTTCGTAGTCTCGCTATACTGACAGTCTGTTATGCCCAGTACGGTTATGTTATCCTTGGTGCCTGTCACAGTAATATCTCTGGTCGTAAGTTCATTGCCGCCCAGGCAGATATAAACCTCGTTGCCGGATGCTATTGTTAAAGACTCATCGTCAGCGTCTATATCCGCACCCAAGCAAATATATACAGGGGTATCGCTTGCGGTCGTCAATTTGCTTTTGAAAGCTGTAGCATCGCTGACAGTCTCCCAAGTGACAGTTTCGCACTTTTTGTGGTCGCCTAAGCCGACAGCCTTGCCGCCGCAGACGCAGTGACTGCCTGTGCAAGTGGTCGCAGCCTTTGCGTCGGGAGCGATGAAGAAAATCGCGCCCAGAAGCACAACAACTGCTGCCAGAAGTGCTAAGTACTTCATTTTCATAGATTCTACCTCCATTATTCGTTAGTTTCTTTTCGAAACTAAAAAATTACAAATTCTCTTCCCGGAAGCCCTCCGGGGTCAGGACCATTGCTGTGCGAAAGCCACAGCTTTTGGCAAGCTCCGTTGCCTCCGGAAAGGCGCAGAGCAGACCGTCTTTCGTGTGACAGTCGCTGGATAGAATGATGCGTCCCCCTTCTTTGCGGATTTCCTCCAGCAAAAAGGGTGCGGGGTAAGGGGTTGCCCGGTAGCCACGGCTGATGGCGCCGGTGTTTACTTCAAAAGGTTTTTCCAGTTCCAGGAGATAATGCAGGGTCTCCAATGCCACCTTGCGGTAACGGGGGTGGCTTTCATCGAAATACTTGCCGCCCTCATTAAACTTGGTGACCAAGTCGAAATGGCCGAAAAAGTCCGGGTCATGCCGGTTCGCCAGTTCCGCCTCCGCCTGATAGTAGGCTTCTGCGTATGCGTACCAGTCGCCGCCGTAGAACTTTTCCACCGTTTCTACTGTGTAGTCCTCCCGATAGTCTACCGCCCGGTATTTTCCGCCCACGAATATGCCGTGGACAGAACCGATGGAAAACTCATAGGGCTCCGCAGTGGGGGGAGAATAACCATCCATCTCTATGCCTAAGTAGATGGGCAGCACCCCGGAGTAGGCCTCTTTCAGCCGAAGAACCTCCGCTCGGTATGCTTTTTCTTCCTCCGGGGCCATTCCCGTTGTGCCTTTCTGCCCTATGTACGCATGGCCGGAGAACCCCAGTGCCGTCATCCCCAAAGCTATGGCGCTTTGCACCATTTCCTCCGGGGTGTTGGCTCCGTCACAAAAGGTAGTGTGGGTATGAAAATTTGCCTTAATTATACCGAACCATCCCCTTTTGCGCACAGTATCCCCATAGTGAGGATAGCATATATGTCTATTATACACCACTTGTCAATAGTTTTTGGTATTTTTGCTGTTGCTTTTTAATAAATTTT
This sequence comes from Faecousia sp., assembly GCA_045535135.1. Taxonomy (GTDB): domain Bacteria; phylum Bacillota; class Clostridia; order Oscillospirales; family Oscillospiraceae; genus Faecousia. The sequence goes on along the minus strand of JAZSKZ010000117.1, from coordinate 7,691 downwards.
CTGATATCATATGAATATATTCTCATATGAACATATTCTCACACAAGGGGTAGTGGTATGAAACACGAACACACACAAGCTTTACAGGTTGCCCGGGCAAGTATGCCCCAGGAGAAGCAGCTTTTGGCACTGGCAGAGCTATTCAAGGCCTGCGGAGATGGCACCCGCATCAAGATTTTATACGCCCTGTCTGCTTCGGAGCTGTGCGTCTGCGCTATCGAAGAGCTTCTGTCTATGAAGCAGTCCGCCATCTCCCACCAGCTCGCCAAGCTGAAAGCCGCGCGGCTGGTAACCTGCCGTCGGGTGGGGCGCACCGTCTATTACTCTCTGACAGACCAGCACATTAAATCCGTTGTGGCGACCGGCTTCGCACACATCAGCGAGGAGGCATAATATGGCACATCATCATGAACACGAGCATTGCCATCAGGAGCACGAACACGGCTGCAGTTGCCATCACGAACACGAACGCGGCTGTGCCTGCTGCGAGGAAAAGCTCTCCGGGGAGTCAACTGTGGAAAAGGGCATCTTTTTCCGCATCGGTCTTTCCGCCGCACTCTTTCTTGCCGGCTTGCTGTTCCCCTCCCCTTGGTGGTTTGTTGCCGCCTACGGAGTGATCGCTTGGGATATTTTATGGGCGGCCGCCAAGAATATCCGCAAGGGGCAAGTATTTGACGAGCAATTTTTAATGAGCATTGCCTCCTTAGGTGCTTTCGCCATTGGAGAATATCCGGAGGCAGTGGCAGTAATGCTCTTTTACCAAATCGGTGAAACATTCCAAACTATCGCCGTGGGCAGAAGCCGGGCATCCATTACGGCACTGATGGCGCTAAAGCCGGAGCAGGCCCGAATTCTCCGGGACGGCAAGGAGTTTGTCCTGCCGCCGGAGCAGGTAGCCACCGGGGATGTGCTTCTCATTAAGCCCGGCGAGCGAATCCCGCTGGACGGCGTGGTGCTGCAGGGGCAGTCTACCATAGACTACGCCGCTCTCACCGGCGAAAGCGTTCCCCAGCCCATTGACCGGGGCGACAATGTGCTTAGCGGCAGTGTGAATCTCACCGGCGTTTTGCAGGTGCGGGTCAGCTCCCCCTACGCCGAGAGCACCGTGGCAAGAATTTTGCATCTTCAGCAGGAGGCTTCTGAGAAAAAGGCCCGGGTAGAGCGCTTTATTACCCGCTTCTCCCGGTGGTACACGCCCTGTGTGGTAGCCGCTGCCGCCGCACTTGCGCTGATTGTACCTCTCTTTGCCGGGAATTTTACCCACTGGCTCCATCGGGCACTGATATTTTTAGTAGTGTCCTGTCCCTGTGCCTTGGTGGTATCTGTGCCGCTGTCCTTTTTCGGTGGCATCGGCGGCGCTGCCCGGCAGGGTATTTTGGTAAAGGGTGCCGGGGCGCTGGAGCTGCTTTCCCGGGTAGATACCTTTGCTTTTGACAAAACCGGAACACTGACACGGGGCGAATTTATCCTTTCCGGTGTTCAGGGCGACCGGAGTGTACTGCTCCCCATTGCCGGCGCATTGGAAATAAACTCCAACCACCCCGTTGCCCGCTGTCTAGCCGCCTATGGCACGCGCCCTGCCGAAAATCTCCGAGAGTATCCCGGCGGCGGTGTGGCCGGCACGATAGACGGAAAAATGTGCTTTGCCGGCAATCGGCGGTTTTTGCAGGAAATGGGCGTTCAGCTGCCTGCGGGTGAGGACAGCGATACGGTTGTGCATATTGCCCGGGAGGGTATGTATTTAGGTGCGCTATATTTGCAGGATGAAATTCGCCCCGAGGGAGCAGAGGTCTTGCGGCAGCTCAAGGCCGCCGGCATACGAAAGGCAGTTATGCTCACCGGCGACCGGGAGGAAATTGCGGGTCGGGTGGCAGAAAAGCTGGGGATGGATAAGGTTTTTGCCCGCTTGCTTCCCGCAGACAAGGTTTCCACATTGGAAGAGCTGATGAAAAACGGCCACAGGGTAGCAGTAATCGGCGACGGTATCAACGATGCCCCGGTTCTCGCCCGGGGAGATGTGGGTATCGCTATGGGCGGTGTGGCATCCGATGCCGCTATCGAATCGGCAGATGTGGTGCTGATGGAAAATTCTCTCAGCAAATTGCCTGTAGCTTTGGGAATTGCCAAAAAAACTATGGCAATCGTAAAACAAAATATTCTCTTTGCTTTAGGAGCAAAATGTGCTATACTGGTGCTGGGCGCGCTGGGTATCGCCAATATGTGGGTGGCGGTGTTTGGCGATGTAGGCGTGATGATTCTCGCCACATTAAATGCCCTCAGGAGTTATTTATGGCGAAAATCAAGCTGATCGCTTTGGATATGGACGGCACGCTTCTGGACTCCCGCAAGCAGCTGTCCCCGGAAAATAAGGCTGCGCTGGAAGCCGCCGCTGCGGCGGGAATTCAGATTGTGCCCACCACCGGCAGGCTTTACGATGCCATCCCCCAAGCGGTGCGGGAGCTGCCCTTTATCCGCTATGCTATCACCGTCAACGGCGCGGAAATTTACGATGTAAAAAACCGCACTGCCCTTGCAAAAGCAGAGCTATCCTGGCAGCGGGCTACGGAGATTATGGCTTATCTGGACGGACGGGAGCTTTTGTATGACTGCTATATGGGTGGCAAGGCCTATATGACAGAGGCGTTTTTTGACCGCATTAACGAATTTGTTCCCGACCCTTTCTTCCGTGAGCTTTACTATAAGCTGCGCCAGCCTGTGCCGGAACTGAAAACCTATCTCCGGGAAACCGGGCAGGATGTGCAAAAGGTAATCTTCTGCACAAACGACTATCCTCTGCGGGCGCAGCTGATGGCAGAGCTTGCAGAAAAGTTCCCCGATATTTTGATCACCTTTTCTGTCCCCTTTAACTGCGAAATCAATCACGCAGAGGGGCACAAGGGCGGCGCACTCCAAAAACTTGCCCAACATTTGGGGTTGGGAATGGAAAGCGTAATGGCCGTGGGCGACAGCTCCAACGATCTTACGATGCTGCAAACAGCCGGTCTGCCTGTTGCTATGGGAAATGCCCTCGACGAAATCAAGGCAGCTGCAAAGTATGTTACCTTAAGCTGCGACGAAAGCGGCGTTGCCAAGGCAATTGGGGAATTTTGCTTATAAAAAAGCGGAAGGCGCAGCCTTCCGCTTTTCCTATATTAAAATTTGCAGGAGCTTTTCGTTTGTAAGGCCTGTGATGATATGGGACACATCTTTTCCCCGAAGGGCAGATGCAAAGCCTTCTGCCGTGGGCGGATGTCCCACAAAGCAATCGGCAAGCACCGCCGGGTCATCGGCAGAAAAGAAATCTCCCCGGATTGCCGCTTCGGAAATTTCCCCCTTTTGGATGCAGCAATGAAGCTCCACCTTGCCGCAACCCTCTATCCGCCCGGAATACACCTTGTCGCAAGGGGGCGATGCGCCCCAGTTCCACGCCCATGTGGCATAGCGGCTCTCCCGCAAAGCGGAAATGGCGGCGATGTCCTTTTCCGTCAGAATATAATCCTCCATAGGCTGGTTTTCAAACAGCTTTTTAAGCAGCGCCTCCCGGAACATCTCCAAGGTGGTGCCGGGGGGTAGAAGTGGCTTTAGGTTGGTGATTCGGCTGCGTACCGAGGCCACGCCCTTAGCTTTGATTTTCTCCGGGTCCGGGCGCAGCGCCCGGGAGGCTTTTTCCAAATTTCCGTCGAAGAGCAGTGTGCCGTGGTGCATTACCCTGCCGTTTTTTACATACTGGGCATTTCCTGAGAATTTCATACCGTTTACAGTAATGTCATTTCTGCCGTTGACCTGGGCGTCGGCGCCCAAAGACCGCACCGCCTCCGCCACCGGGCGGCAAAAAATCTGCAGGTCCGGCGTTTGGGTTTGGGCATCCTGGATGAATGTGAAATTTAAGTTTCCCAAATCGTGATATACCGCTCCTCCGCCGGAAAGACGGCGCACTACCGAAATTCCCTCCCGGCGGACATAGTCTTCGTCAATTTCCGCCATTGTGTTCTGGTGGTGGCCGATGACTACCGTATTTGCATTCTGCCACAGAATAAAATAGGCATATTCTTTCGGTAGTCTTTCAAACACATATTCCTCTAATGCCAGATTAAACGCCGGGTCTGTGCTGTCTACCCGAATACAACGCCAAGGCATAGGCCGCCTCCTCTCCATCGTTTTCTATATTATACCGAAAAAGCCAACCCATTTCAAGTAAAAAAGCAGGAGGGGCATCGCCCCTCCCTTTTCTTATTTTCCTGTAGCTGACTGAATTTGCTCACCGATTACAACGGTAATCTCCATTATTGTGCCACGGCGGTAAACCGTAAGCACCACACTGTCGCCGATTTTGGCAGCACCCACAAGGCTTACAAGCTCGCTGTGGTCTGCAATTTCCTTGCCGTTCACGGCAGTAACAATATCGCCCACCTGCAGACCGCCGGCCTGTGCGGGAGAATCGGGCATAACCTCCTCAACAGAAGCGCCCTTGGGCAGACCGTAGCTTTGCAGTTTTTCCGATACACTGGCTACAGTTACACCAATATAGGGCTTGGCGATGTAGCCCTTTTCGATAATGGAGAACACCATATCCTTCACCTGGTTCATAGGAATGGCAAAGCTGAGGTTATCAATAGATGTGCCGGAGCCGGAGCTTGAGAATTTGGAGTTGGTAATGCCGATTACCTCGCCGTAAAGGTTAAACAGTGCGCCGCCGGAATTTCCGGAGTTAATCGCACAGTCGGTTTGCAGAAGCTGCATCGTTGTGCCGTCGGACATGGGCACAGCCTGATTTTTGGCGCTGACGATACCAGCAGTCAGAGAGAAAGGCAAAATGCCCAGGGGGTTACCGATGGCTACGACCGTATCGCCCACATTTAAATTATCGGAATTGCCCAAAACCACCGGTGTCAAATCCTTGGCATCCACTTTTAATACCGCAATATCATTGCTTGCTTCAAAGCCAATCAGCTTGGCGGCATAGGTTTTGCCGTTGTAGAATTTTACATCAATCTTGCTGGCATCCTCAATTACGTGATTATTGGTGAGAATATACCCATCTTGGCTGATAATAAAGCCCGAGCCGGAAACATAAGAGGTATTCTGCTGACCCCAACTACTGGTATAGATGGTAGTGTTAACGGTAACGGTAGAGTTAACATTGACCGCGTAGACCTCTGCCGGGGTCATAAGCTTGCCGGTATCCACATTTTCCAGCTGAATAACCGAGTTCTCCCGCAATCCCTGCAAAACGCCGGCAATATTCGGGCTTGCTGTACCGGGCTTCCTGCCACTTAACAGGGATACGCCGAGAAGCGTGCCGCCGGCACCGATAATACCGCCCAAAATGGCGCAGCACAGTGCCAATGCCACAACCCGCTTAGCGCTAAAGCCTTTTTTCTTTTTAGGCTCTGCCGTATACTGCCGGGGCTGTACGGGAACAGGATCCGGCTGCCAACGGGCAGAAGCAGCGTTTTCCGGCTTCCAGCGATAAGTGGAATCGCTTACCTCTGCGGGAGTTTCCGTCTTTTCCTCTGCCGCTTTCTCTTCCACTTCCGGAATTGTTTCCTCTGCCTTTTCCGGAATTGGGGACTGCTCCTGCATCGTTTCTTCTTCTATATTCTTTTCAAATTCGTTATCCATATAAAATGCTCCTTGTTTCGTTGTCTACATGTATTGTAGCGCCACTTGCTGAATTCATGCTGAAATATTTGTTAATATACCATAAACTTCCACAAAAAACAATTCTTTTCTTTTTCAGCCTTGATTCAGCCTTATTTTGTATTATAATAGTATTCTAAGGTGAGGTGAAGGCGATGAAGATCCTGATTGTAGAAGACGAAAAGCTTCTGTGCGACTCTCTAAAGGCAATGCTTACCCAAAAAGGCTTTCAGGTCGAGGCAGTATACGACGGTGAAACCGGCAAAGATTATGCTCTTTTGGGTATTTACGATTTGCTTATTTTAGATGTGATGATGCCCCGTCTCAATGGCTACGAACTTGCCCGGCAAGTGCGGGCAAAACGGTGCTTTACCCCGATTTTAATGCTCTCTGCCAAATCTGCGCTGGAGGACCGCATTGAGGGTCTCACCGCCGGGGCAGACTATTACTTAACCAAACCCTTTGACCAGCGGGAGCTGCTGGCTTGCATCAACGCTCTGCTCCGCCGCCAAGGCGGGCAGGTGGACGAGCTTTGTTTCGGCAACACTTCTTTGGACTTATCCTCTTGTATGCTCCTGTGCGGCGAAAATTCTCAGCGACTCTCCGCCCGGGAATTTGATGTGATGCGTTTCCTGCTCCAGAACGGAGATAAAGTGCTCTCGAAAGAGGTTATTCTCGCCCGGGTATGGGGTTACGATTCGGAAGCCGTGGAAAATCACGTAGAGGTTTATGTGGGCTTCCTCCGCAAGAAGCTGCAGGCCATCGGCTCCAACGTCCGCATCGTAGCGGTGCGGCGGCTGGGGTATCATTTGGAGGTGGATACATCGTGCTGAAATCCCTGCGAAAAAAGTTCATCCTCGTTACTATGAGTATTGTAACCGGAATGCTTATCATTATTTTCGCTCTTGTTTACTTCTTCACCGCATGGAATTTGGATACGCAAGTAAATTCCATGCTTAATACGGTCCATCTATCTGAATCTGCCACCGGAGCCCAACCTCTTGTTCCCCTTCCCTATTTTACCATCCGCCTGACCAGTTTGGGAACAATGAGTGCCTACGGCATTACCAATCAACCGATAGAAGACCGTGATTTTCTCGGGGAGCTGATAAACGAAATCAACCGGGAAGGAGCAGAGGAGGGTGTCCTCCAAAAGTATAACCTACAGTACAGCGTGCGTAAAAGCTACACCGCAATAAACATTGCCTTTGTGGATATCTCCGGCCACCGCGCTACCTTAAATTCTTTAGTATATATCAGTATTCTGGTTTCTCTGCTTGGCTTCGGCGTATTTCTTTTTATCAGTATTCTGCTGTCCCGGTGGGCAGTACGCCCGGTAGCGGATGCGTGGCAGAAGCAGAAGCAGTTTGTTTCCGACGCCTCGCACGAGCTAAAGACGCCGCTGACCGTTATTTTAAGCAACGCAGAGCTTTTGCAAAGCGACGACTGGGAACAATCCGATAAAGCCCGTTTTTCGAAAAACATTCTTACTATGTCCCACCAAATGCGCCATTTGGTAGAGGGTATGCTGGAGTTATCCCGGGCAGACAGTGAGCAGATGAAAAAGCTTTTTGCCCCCCTGAATATGAGCGGCCTTGTTAGCAGCGCCGTTCTTCCCTTTGAACCGGTATTTTTCGAAGGGCAGCAACTGTTGGAAACAGACATTACTCCCGACATCTGCCTTTCCGGCAGTGAAAACCACTTGCGGCAGCTGATTGAAATCCTACTGGACAACGCAGGAAAATACGCCCAACCCGGCGTGGTAGAGGTTGCCCTCCGCAAGGCGAGCAAAGGCCAGTGCCTGCTTGCGGTATCAAGTCCGGGCAACCCCATCCCCCAAGAGAATCTTCAAAAGATTTTCGAGCGCTTTTACCGGGTAGATGCCGCAAGAGAGCGTAACGGCAGCTTTGGTTTGGGGCTTTCCATTGCAAAAACAATCGTTTCCGACCACGGCGGAAAAATCTGGGCTGAAAGCAACGAAACCGGCAACTGCTTCTTCGTTCAGCTTCCCTGCCTATAACAAAAAGCACTCCACTGCAGTGGAGTGCTTT
>JAZSKZ010000004.1:0-19391 GCA_045535135.1 Faecousia sp. | reverse complement strand
AGCCGCCCAGAATTTCCTTGGCAGCACCGGAGATAATGCCCTCGGCGATATCCATCATATCGTGGAAGTCGGCGTAAGCCTGATACAGCTCCACGGTGGTGAATTCCGGATTGTGCTTGGGATCCATACCCTCATTGCGGAAGATTCTGCCGATCTCATAAACCCGGTCCATACCGCCGATAATCAGCCGCTTCAGCGGCAGCTCGGTAGCAATACGCATATACATATCAATGTCCAGCGTGTTATGGTGGGTAATGAAGGGACGGGCGGAAGCGCCGCCTGCGATGGTGTTAAGAACAGGGGTTTCCACTTCGATGTAGTTTCTCTCGTCCAGATAGGAACGCATAAACTTAATGAACTTGGAGCGAATCACAAAGTTCCGCTTTACATCGGGATTCACAATCAAATCCACATAGCGCTGACGGAAGCGGATTTCCTTATCGGTCAGGCCGTGGAACTTCTCGGGCAGAGGCAGCAGCGCCTTGGAAAGGAGCTTTGCCTTCTGTACACGAACGGAAATCTCCTCGGTTTTGGTCTTGAAAATCTCGCCCTCAATGCCCAAAATATCGCCGATATCGTTCTTCTTAAAGCGGGCGTATTCTTCCTCGCCCAACTCGTCGATTTTTACAAACAGCTGAATCCGGCCGGTGCAGTCCTGCAAGTCGCAGAACATAACCTTGCCCTGACCCCGCTTACTCATCAGGCGGCCTGCCACACGGACAGTCTTGCCTTCATAGCCTTCGTAATCCGCCTTAATGGCGGCAGAATCTGCATTAAAATCAAACTTGGTTTCCAGGAACGGGTCTCTTCCCTCTTCCCGCAATGCCGTCAGCTTATCGTGCCGGACCTGCACCTGGTCGCCCAGCGGCAGCTCTGCCTGAGGTACAAACTTTGCCATTGCTTAGCCCTCACGGGTTACGGAAATAACCCGCATCTCATATGCGCCGGAGGGAGCGTTTACGATAAAGTTATCGCCTTCGCTCTTACCCACAACCGCGCGGCCAAAGGGAGAATCGTCAGAGAGCTTGCCCTGCATGGGGTCAGCTTCCTGAGAGCCGGTAATCCGGTACTGGAACCGCTCACCTTTTTCGTTTTCCACAACAACAGTGCAACCCAAGCCTACACGGCCGGAGAGCTCATTCTCGTCCTCAATAATCACAGCATGGGACAGAATGTTCTCAATCTCCGCAATGCGGCCGTAGAGCTTTGCCTGCTCATTTTTGGCGGCATCATACTCGGAGTTTTCGGAAAGGTCGCCGTAGGAACGGGCTTCCGCGATCATTGCCGCAATTTCCCGCTCACGGGTGGTCTTCAGATAGTTGAGTTCCTTTTCCAGGTCCGCAAGACGCAGGCTTGTAATCTTAAATTCCTTTGCCATATTCTAAACCTCTTTCAAGTCGTATTTGTAATATCCGCATACATTATAGTGGCAGTTTCCGTTTTCGTCAACAAAAAAATGGTATTTTTAGGGAAAATAGCGGTATTTTCCTTACTGCAGCTTACTTTGCAAAGCCTGCACCGCCGCTTGAATCTGGGGGTCGTCCTCCGGCTCTACAAGACCGGCATAAATCAGCGCTGCTGTTTCCTCGTCCACCTCCGCAATCACATCCGGAGTCAGGCCCCCCTGGTCTGCAAGGCTCACGCCCTTGGGGGTGTAGTATTTGCCCACGCTAAGACCCACACCGGAGCCGTCAGTAAACTGGTAGGTATATTGGAAGTTACCCTTACCACAGGTCTGGGTGCCCACCACGGTTGCCCAATCATATTCCCGCAGAGCGGCAGCAAAAAACTCAGCCGCAGAATAGCTCTCGCCGTTGACTACCACTGCCATAGGCAGCTCCAGGCATTTGGCATTGGAGCGGTCCTCCGCAGAAATTCCGGCATAGTCGATACTGCGGAACAGCACGCCCTCCGGCAGCAGGTCATCGAGAATCTTCACCATCTCCTGCTTGTAGCCGCCGGGATTAAACCGCACATCAAACACAAGCGCCTTCGCGCCTTCATCTACCAATTTCTCAATAGCAGCCTTGGTTTCGTAATAGCACCGCTCATCAAAATTGGCAATGGTTACAAGACCGATATTACCGGAAAGCATCTGCCCCTGGGCAACCACAAGGTGTATCGTCTGGCGTGTGAGAATATAATCATAGGTACTTTCGCCCCGTGCTACCTTCACGGCCAAAGAAGTACCTGCCTTTCCCCGCACCAAATCACGGCAGTAGGTGGAATCTTTGCCTACCAGGCTGTTTCCGTCAATTTCAATCAGGATATCCCCGGGCAAAATTCCGGCCTTCTGTGCGCTTCCGCCGGACTCCACACGGGTAACTTCAATACCGTCCTTTTCCGGCCGGTCCACAATGGAAATACCGATGCCCACATAGCTGTTACTGTTTTGCTCCATCATTTCCGCAAATTCTGCAGCGGACATATAGTAGCTCCAGCGGTCGCCTAACGCCTCCACCATGGCATTGGCTGCGGCATCCTCCAGCCGGGAGACATCCACCTTGTCAATATCAATATATTGGCTTTCCAGAAGCTGCTGCAGCTGCTCCAATTTTGTGAAATCTCCTTTTCCCAAATAGGGAGCGCCTACGGTCAGCGCCAAGGTAATCAATACGGTCAGAGCCACCACAAAAACGTAGGAAAGTCCCAGGGAAAGCTCCCGTAAAATCCGTTCTTTTTTTGTCATAAGACCCATCTCCTTATCAATAGTGTTTCCCACAGCCTGTTGAGGGCTGTGGGAGCACTGCTATTATTTAATGCCTAAGTACGGAGCGGGGTTTATCGCTTCCCCGTTTTTGTAAACCGCATAGTGCAGATGCGGGCCGGTAGAACGGCCGGTAGAGCCTACATAGCCAATCAGCTGACCGGCAGCTACCCACTCGCCCTTCTTGACCACATAACTGTTCAGATGTAAATAATTGGTTTTAAAACCGTCCTGATGGTTAAGCGAAACCGTATTGCCGCCGGTTGTGCTGCTATACACATTGGCCACACCGCTGCGGGCTGCGTAAACCGGTGTTCCTTTCGGGGCGGTCAAGTCGATGCCCTTATGGAATGTTCCCTTTTCGCCGGTAACCGGGTGGGTACGATAGCCGAACTTACTGGATACACGGCCATACTTCACAGGTACCAGCCAGCTGATACCGTTCACAACCGTTACGGTACCTACGGGCGGATGCTGCTTTGCCAGCCATTCCTCGTATTCCCGCTTCTCGGCAGCATCCAGATCCTTCTCTTTGGCCATCATCTCTTCTGCCAGCCGCATTGCTTCTTCTTCTGCGTCTTCTACCAGCTTTTTATACGCTTCATCCATTGCCACCAATTGGGCAAGTACTGCGTTGGCCTCCTCTTGCTTTTGCGCCAAGAGCACCTGTACACCGTCCATCTGCTTGCGGGCATTGTCCAGTGTGAGCTTCTCCTGCTCCATTGCGGCCTTCGCTTCTTCAACCGCTTTCACTGCGTTGTTCATATTATCCAGCCGCTTGGTATCTGCCGTGGCAATTTCCCGAATCATATTGATACGGTCCAGCAAGTCTGCAAAGCTGGAAGATTCGAACAGTACCGCCCAGTAAGAAACCGTTCCGCCCTCTTCCATAGCCCGGATACGCGCCTTATACTTTTTGCGCATATCCTCCAGCTCCTGCTGAGCCTTCTCCACTTCCTCCTGCTTCTCAGCGATGAGAAGTGTATATGCGGCAATGCGCTGATTAAAGTTAATAATCTGGATGTGGATGATCGTAACCTCCTGGTCGATCACATCCTTCTGCTTAACCACCGACTCAAGGTCATCCTTCGTCTTATCCACCTGTTTTTCAAGCTCTTTGAGCTGCTTATCCAACTCTTTCTGCTCTTTTTCCAGCTTGGCAATCTGCTCTTTAAGCTCCGCACTGCTGGCCTTCTTTGCCATAACCTCTGTAGGCGCAGCAAACAGGAAAATACCGGCAAAAATCGCCACCGCTATCAGGCCGGCTATAACCTTTGTCATTCTTTTTGCTACTTTCATAAGTCTCCTTATACATCCATAAACTTGCGAATGGACGTCCAACCGCCAACCAGTCCTACAAAGATACCGGCTCCGCCGAATACCGCAATCATAGGCACTAACAGCTCTGTAAAGGGCACGAAGCTAAACATCTTCAGCGCATCGATTCTCTCGATGCGGATAACCATAGCATCGTAAAGCACCCATTCCAAGCAGAACGCCGCCAATGCACCGAGCACGCCCAAAATGAGACCCTCCACAATGAAGGGGAAGCGGATAAAGCCATTGGTGGCGCCTACCATTCTCATAATGGCAATTTCGTCCTTGCGGTCATACATTGCCAGCTTAACCGTGTTGGAGATGATCATCAGCGACACAATTAAAAGCACCACGATAATGACCACCGATACCACTCGGATAATATCCTGAATGGTGGAGAAACCCTTTGCCAGCTCAAATGCGGCGCTGACATTATCTACGCCTTCCACGTTTTCCAGCTGCTTCACCGTATCCTCAATCAGGCGGTTATTTTCCAGCGTTACAATATAACGGTGGCGCAGGTCCGATGCTTCCACGCCCACGAACGCGTCATCTCCGCCGTTATCCTTGATGAAGTCTTCCAGCGCTTCCTCCCGGGACACGAACTCGGCTCTCTGCACATTGATGACCATATTGATCTTTGTGCCCACGCTGCGGGCCTCTGCATCGGAGAGTGTATCGTCTATGTAGACAACCACCTCATTGGTACGGTTCAAGTCCTCCACCATAATGTTCAGATTATACATCAGACAGGAGAAAATACCCACAATCAAAAGAGAGGCGATGGTAACAAACACAGCCGCAAAGGACATAAAGCCGTGAATGAAAATGCCCCGAATGCCCTCTTTCAGCAAATAGGAAATATTATTAATTCTCATACGCCTTACCTGCCATTCTTATCGCTGACAACCAGGCCGTTGTTGATGACAATTACCCGATTAGGGAAATGCTCCACCAGCTCGTGCTCATGGGTTACCACCAGCACCGTTGCTCCCAGCTTGTTAATTTCCTGCAAGAGGCTCATAATTTCCAGAGAACGGGCAGGGTCTAAGTTTCCCGTAGGCTCATCGGCAATAATCGTGGAGGGGTTATTCACCAGCGCTCTTGCAATGGCAAGACGCTGCTGCTCACCGCCGGCGCGCTCATTGGGGTGGCGACGGGTCCTGTTTTCCAAGCCTACCAGCTGCAAAACATAAGGCACACGCTCCCGGATTTCCCGGCGCTTTGCGCCTACCACACGCATAGCAAACGCCACATTGTCATACACCGTCATGTTATCAATCAGGCGGAAATCCTGAAACACCACGCCAACAGTACGGCGCATATAAGGCAGCTGATATTTGCGGATTTGCTCCAAATTATAGCCGTTCACGTGAACAGAGCCGGAGGTGGGCTTCAACTCGCCGGAAATCAGCTTCATGATCGTAGATTTACCCGAGCCGGACGGGCCAACCAGAAACACAAATTCTCCGTCATCAATTTGGAGAGAAACCCCTTTCAGCGCCAGGGTTCCCACGGAGTAGGATTTAACAACATCTTCAAATACAATCATCTTTTTATCTCCCAAAAAGAATGGGTAGGCATCTTATTCTGACAGATTACCATACATAGAAATTGTACCATAGCGGCGCGCCTTATGTCAACCAAATATCCCATTCAAATTGTAAACATTTTTCAGTAAAAAAGCACCATCCCAACTAAGCTGGGATGGTGCTTATGTTATCGCTTTTCCTGAGAAGATAAGTACTGACGGACCATCATTGCGACCTTAAACACAATGGCGTGATCAAACTTCCGCAAATCCAGACCGATGAGCTTGTTGATTTTTTCCAGCCGGTACACCAAGGTGTTTCGGTGGACGAACAGCTTCCGGGAAGTTTCGGACACATTCAGGTCGTTTTCAAAGAATTCGTTAATGGTAAACAGGGTTTCCTGATCCAAGGCATCGATGGTGTTTTTCTTAAACACCTCAGACAGATAAATCTCACACAGTGTGGTGGGAAGCTGGTAAATCAGTCTTCCGATGCCCAGGGTTTCGTAATTGATAATACTCTTTTCGCTCTCGAAAATCTTACCCACATCAATGGCCGTTTGGGCTTCCTTAAAGGCATCTGCCAGCTCACGCAAATGTCTGGCCACAGTGCCGATGCCGATCACCGTATCAATGCCCAGTTCTTTCTTCAGCATATCCGCGATGGACTTTGCCATCTGCTCCATTTCGGCGACAGTGGGCTCCTCTTCCATCTGCTTGATAACAGCGATATCCGACTCATTCACACTCAAAACAAAGTCCTGGGTTTTATCCGGATACATAGCAGAAACCAGCTCCACACTGGTAACATCCGTTGCGCCAACCTGTCGCACAAGTAACACAACACGATGGGCATCGGCAGCAAACTGCAATTCCTTAGCCCGGACATAAATATCACTGGGCAAAATATTGTCCATTATGATATTCTTTACAAAGGTGCCCCGGTCGTGCTTTTCTTCGTAAAAATCCTTGGCATTGTTTAGGGCTATGTAGGCCATTGCGCACAGGGTTTTCGCCAGTTCGTCCTCGCCGGAGCAGAATACGGCATACTCAAAAAAGTTGGCGGCATTCACAATTCCCTTAAAGGTGCGCTGATGGAATGTAACCATTTCCTCCTGAGAATTTACCACCCGAAGTGCAGCATCCGGCCAACGCTCACCCAGCAGGGATGCATCGGTACTGGAAACCACAGAACCGTCGTTATCAATCACGCCAAAAGTACGACCGCTGGTTTCCTTTAACTGGGAAATAACCCCTTGAAAAATGCTGTTAGACATATTGCTGCCTCCTTATATATTGCACAATAGCCATTTCCGTTAAAATGTAACATTATTATATACCTCTTTTGCACAAATTGCAAGACTTATTTGACAGATTCGTGCAAAATAGGTATTCATTTTTGGTGAAAACACCGAAGACTATCCTTGCAGGGCAGAAAAATACGCCAGATTTTTTCGTCAAAATGCCAAAAGTTCCTCCTCTGTCAGCTCCCGGACCTCGCCCCGGGCAAGCTGTCCGAGGGTGATTTTTCCCTCTGAACGGCGCTCTAAATAGGTAACGTGCAGACCTCGGGCGGCCATCATTCGCCGCACCTGATGGTATTTTCCCTCCTGCACGGTGATTTCGCTCTCTCCCGGGCCTATGGGCCGAAGCTTGGCAGGCAGGCATTTCGTGCCGTCCCGCAGGGTAAGGCCCAGAGAAAAGGCCGCCACGTCCTCTGCCCCCGCCATTCCCTCGTGGCGGGCATAGTATACCTTTTCCACGCCGCTTTTGGGACTTATCAGGCGGTGGAGCAAATCGCCGTCATTGGTAAAAAGCAAAAGTCCTTCCGTTTCCTTATCCAGCCGCCCGATGGGATGTAAATCCCACTTTTTCATCTCCTCCGGCAGAAGCTCCATTACAGTCTTTTGGGTTTCGTCGGTGCGGGCGGTTACATAGCCTGACGGCTTATTGAGCATAACCACTACCCTGCCCTTTTTCCCCACAGGCGTACCGTCCAGACAAACCTCCGCACCGGGGCTAAGCTTCATGCTGCCGTCCCGGCAGGGTACGCCCTGTACTGTTACCCGGCCTGCCTTTAAAATAAGCTTCACCTGACTGCGGCTTCCCACGCCGCAATCGCACAAATATTTATCCAATCGCTCCATACTTTGTCCTCCCGAAGCGTATATTTTTCCCATCCTCCTCATAGGTTTTACAGGAAATAACTACGAGGAGGGTTTTCTATGATGTTCATGACTGCAAAAGTAGATATGAAAAAAATTGCAATTGTCATTGCTGCCGTGGCCGTTGTTCTTTTGGTGCTGATCCTGCTTTTGGGTAGAGGCGGCGACAAGACGGCAGCCAGCACGGGACTTAGCAGCAACGGCGCCCGGGTGGAGTTCCTGAAAGGGCTGGGCTGGGATGTGAGCGCCTCTCCCACAGAATCCGGGCAGGTACGCATCCCCACCAAGACCACCGAGGTATACGAGCGCTATAATGATTTGCAAAAGTCCCAAGGCTTTGACCTGAATAATTTCGCCGGAAAAACCGTTATGCGCTATGTATATAAGGTCAACAACTACCCCGGCGCTACCGACCCGGTATACGCCACCCTGCTTATATATAAAGGCCAGCTTATCGGCGGAGATATTACCGACACTGCCGCCGGCGGCGCTATCCGCGGCCTTGGTGAGAAAGCCGACACATAAGGATTTTACCACATTCGCCTGCACTTGACAAGTGCGGGCGAATATGCTACTCTAATGCAGAATAAAGGCTTCAGGGCAGGGTGAAATTCCCGACCGGCGGTAAAGTCCGCGAGCGCACTTGCGCAGAATCGGTGTAATTCCGATACCGACAGTACAGTCTGGATGGTAGAAGCATTTTGCAGAAGAACTGTACCGTTTTGCGCCCTGAGTGTAATCTCCGGGCGCATTTTTTATAGATTGGAGTATGTTTATGAAAGAGCTTATTATCCAGATACAGGAAAATCTTATCTTCTTTATTACCTGCATAGCGATCTTTGTTGTGCTGTATCTACTCTCCCGATTGGTGGAAAAGAAGCTATGTATGCGAAAATCCTCCGCTGCCCGACGGGTATGTCTGATTTCTGTATGCGGCGCTATTGCCTGCATACTCCATCTTTTGGATTTTTCTCTGCCGTTTCTGGCACCGGGCTTTTACAAGCTGGACTTTTCCGAAGTTCCCGTAATGCTCTGCGGCTTTTACCTGGGTCCCTCTGCCGCCATTGCCTGTGAAGGACTCAAGATCATTCTGAAGCTTCTGCTTGCCGGCACCAGCACCGCCTTTGTGGGAGATTTTGCAAATTTCGCCGTGGGCTGCAGTTTTGCGCTCCCTGCCGCCATCCTCTACCACTTAAAGAAAACCCGCAAGTATGCCATTATCGGTCTTGTGGTCGGCACGCTGTCTTTAGCCGCCTTCGGCAGCGCCCTCAACGGCATCTACCTCATCCCGAAATTCGCCCAGCTTTACGGTATTCCTCTGGATGCTATTATCGCTATGGGTACCGCCATTAATAAAAACATCATCTCCATTCCCACGCTGGTTTTCTGGTCCGTAGTGCCCCTGAATCTTATAAAAGGCGCTGCCGTATCGCTTTTGACTTTGCTTCTTTATAAGCGAATCGCCCGCCCCCTGTTTGACCGATAAAAAGTATTGCAAATTTTAAGATAATGGCATATAATAAATCCGGCACAGTTTATTACCTTAAGGAGGAAATTTTATGAAATATGTATGCGATGTATGTGGCTGGGAATATGACGAAGAATTGGGCGCTCCCGAGCAGGGCATTGCTCCCGGCACCAAATTTTCCGACCTGCCCGAGGACTTTGAATGCCCCCTTTGCGGCGTAGGCTTGGATCAGTTTTCAGAGCAATAAACTCAGGTCCCGGCTGCACGCCGGGACTTTTTTCTTAAAAGGAGATAGGTATGGAACTCGTTTTGCTTACTGCGCTGGGCGTAGGCGGCGCTACGGTTTTCGGCTCGGTGATCGGTTTTCTCTTTAAGAAAATCTCTCACCGTTTTTCCGATATCGTGCTGTCCTTTGCCGCCGGTGTAATGCTTGCCGCCGCCGTTTTGGGCCTGATTCTGCCCTCTTTAGAGTACGGTGGAAAAAGCGGCCTGCTCATTACAATCCCCGGTATTTTTGCCGGTGCCCTTTGTCTTAACCTAATGGATAAGCTGGTGCCTCACCTGCACAAAATGGTAGGCCCGGATATGGAAAGCCACCATAACGCCAATTTAAGTAAGGTGCTGCTTTTCGTTACCGCAATCGCCATCCACAACCTGCCGGAGGGTATTGCCGCCGGTGTGGGCTTCGGTGCTGACGATACCTCTCAGGCGCTAATTATCGCAGGCGGTATTGCCCTGCAGAACATTCCCGAGGGTATGGTCATTATCGGCCCTATGCTGGCCGCCGGCGTAACGCCGAAAAAGACCTTTTTGTGCGCTGCCCTTACCGGCGTTGTGGAAATTGCCGGCACGCTGCTGGGCTATTTGGCCGTCAGCGTGGCCACCGCCGTTTTGCCCTTTGCGCTGGCCTTTGCCGGCGGTACAATGCTTTATGTCATCAGCGATGAAATGATTCCCGAAACTCACGCCCACGGGTCTCAGCGGGGCGCAACCTACGCCCTTTTGGTAGGCTTCTGCGTAATGCTCCTTACCGATGTTTTGCTTGGCGGCTGATTGACATTCCGCCATATTCGCTGTACAATAGGACAAAAACTTACCTATGAGGTGATTCCCATGAATCTGCATCCCGAAACTTTATGTATTCAGGCCGGCTATACCCCCGGAAACGGCGAGCCCCGGCAAATCCCCATTATTCAGAGCACCACCTTTAAGTATTCCACCTCTGAGGATATGGGAAAGCTTTTTGATTTGGAGGCGGAGGGCTATTTTTACTCCCGTCTGCAAAACCCCACCTGCGATATGGTGGCCGCCAAAATCTGCGCGCTGGAGGGCGGCACCGCCGCTATGCTTACCAGCTCCGGTCAGGCTGCCAATTTCTATGCGGTATTCAACATTGCCGGCTGCGGCGACCATGTGATTGCCAGCTCCGCTATCTACGGCGGCAGCTTTAACCTTTTCTCCGTAACCATGAAGCGGATGGGCATTTCCTTTACCTTCCTCCCCCCGGATTGCACCGAGGAAGAGCTGAACGATGCATTCCGGCCCAACACCAAGGCCGTTTTCGGCGAAACCATCGCAAACCCCGCCCTGAGCGTGCTGGACATTGAAAAGTTTGCCAATGCCGCCCACGCCCACGGCGTTCCCCTGATTGTGGACAACACCTTTGCCACACCCATCAACTGCCGGCCCTTCCAGTTTGGCGCAGATATTGTTACCCACTCCACCACCAAGTATTTGGATGGCCACGCTGCCGCACTGGGCGGCTGCATTGTGGACAGCGGCAACTTCGACTGGATGGCCCACGCCGACAAGTTCCCCGGCCTGTGCACCCCGGATGACAGCTACCACGGCGTTGTCTATGCCGAGCGCTTCGGCAAGGGCGCATTCATTACCAAATGCACCGTCCAGCTGATGCGGGACTTTGGCTCTATGCAATCTCCCCAAAATGCCTTTATCCTGAATTTGGGTCTGGAGAGTCTTCCCTTCCGTATGCGTCAGCATTGCGAAAATGCGGATAAGATTGCCCGCTTCCTGAAGGGACACGAAAAGGTCGCTTGGGTACGCTACTGTGGTCTGGAAGACGACAAGGATTACGCCCTCGCCCAAAAGTATTTGCCGAACGGCTCCTGCGGTGTTATCTCCTTCGGCTTAAAGAGCGGCCGCAAGGGTGCGGAGGAATTTATGAAGCATTTGAAGCTCGGCTCTATCGAAACCCACGTGGCCGACTCCCGTACCTGCTGTCTGCACCCTGCCAGCTCCACCCACCGGCAGATGTCCGATGCAGAGCTCTTGGCCGCCGGCGTAGGCGCAGACCTCATCCGCCTCTCCTGCGGTCTGGAAAACAGCGAGGATTTGATTGGGGATATCGCCCAAGCGCTGGAAAAGACCAATCTCTAAAAAATACTCCCTTGGACGGTCGTCCAAGGGAGTTCTTTTTTACTTTTCGGGGATGATGGGATAGAGCTGAATCATATTGCCGCCGTCCACCGTAAGCTCTGCGCCGGTGGTGTTGCGAGACATATCCGAGCCTAAATAGTAGGCTGCGTTGGCGATGTCCTCAAATTCTGCAATATCGCCCAAGGGGGTGAAATTGGAGGGTGCATTGCGGCAATCGTTAAAGTTATTAATCCAGCGGTCTGTCTTAATCATACCGGGCAGCACACAGTTGCTGCGGATGTTGTACTGACCCAAATCCATCGCCAGTGTCCGGGACAGACCCAGCACGCCGCTCTTGGAGGCGCTGTATGCGCTCCGGGCAGGAATGGCACGGTAGGCCGTATTGGAGTTAATGAACACGATTGCGCCGCCGCCCTTTTCCTTCATACCCCGGGCAGCCGTGCGGGCAATCATATAGTTCCAAATCAGGTTGGTGTAGATGACCTCTTTGTACTTTTCAATATCCACGGTCAGGGTATCCTGTGCGATGCCAAGGTTTGCGGCATTGAGCACCACCGTGTCTACCACATAACCCTTTTCCCGGATATAGGCAAACATATCGAGAATTTCCTGCTCTCCGCCTACGGGCAGACCGTAGCCAAAGGCAGCGGTGCCGGGCACTTCCTGTGCAAGCTTCTCGGCAGCGGCCTTTGCCGCCTCACCGTCCCGGCTGGTGATGAATACATCATAGCCTTCGCTTGCAAATTTCTTGGCAATGGCGTAGCCTGTGCCGTGGGTGGCACCGGTTACCAGCATGCTTTTCTTTTCAATCATAACCGCACCTTCTTTAGAAATAGAATTCACTTTCCGGAGGACGGATATCCGTCAGCGCGCCGGTGTAGTGGCGAAGGGTGTGGGGCTTGTAGGGGTGCTTCAGGCACTCCTCCTCGTTAATTTCGATGCCGATGCCGGGTCTGTCGGGGATTTCCATAAAGCCGTCGGCATATTTGAGGGACTCGTTGGTAACATCCTTACGCCAAGGCACATCGCTGTACATAATCTCCAAAATAGAGAAGTTGGGGCAGCAGGCAGCAATCTGCAGAGTTGCCGCATTGGCCACAGGACCGGAGGGGTTGTGGGGTGCAAAGGGAATGTAGTAGGCTTCTGCGGCGGCGGCGATTTTCTTCAGCTCCATAATACCGCCGGCGTGGCTGATATCCGGCTGAATGTAGTCGGCAGCGCGCATTTCAAACATATCCTTATAAGCGCGCAGGGTGTAAAGCCGCTCACCGGCAGAGATAGCAACCGGGGACTTGTCCCGTACGGCCTTCAGAGCTTCCAGATTATCCGGGGGCACAGGCTCTTCGAACAGCATGGGAGAGAACTGCTCCAGCTCCTTGGCAATCTTAATGCCCGTAGGTACATTAAAGCGGCCGTGGCCTTCAATAAGCAGATCCACCTCAGGACCTACCGCCTCACGGACAGCGGCTACGCAGCGAAGCGCGGTATCCAGCTCCTTGTTGGAGATTTCCAGATAGTTCTTGCCGAAGGGGTCCCACTTCATTGCGGTAACGCCACGCTGAACAGCAATCTTTGCCTTCTCGCCGAACTGCTCCGGGGTCTTGGCGCCGGCAAACCAGCCGTTGACATAGATGCGCACCTTATCGTTGACCTTGCCGCCCAAAAGCTGATAGACAGGCACATTCAGGTACTTACCCAAAATATCCCACAGGGCGCACTCCACAGCGGACAGAGCGGACATCAGCACCGCGCCGCCACGCCAGTAGGCATCCCGGTAAATATCGTGATAGTGTTTTTCAATATCCAAAGGATTCTTGCCTACCAGATACTCCTTAATGTGCTCTACCGCACCGATAAGCGCCTTTTCCTTGTACTCCAAGGTAGCTTCGCCCACACCGTCAATTCCCTCGTCGGTGTAGACCTTGACGAACATCCAGTTGGTACGGAAGCAGTCTACAGAAAATACTTTAACGTCTGTAACCTTCATATGTAACCTCCATTAAATATTGATTTCTTGATAGATTGTGGGAATCACCCTGTTTTCACACTTAAAAATCTCCGGGTCTATTTCATCCAGCATACCGAAATGCACCGGCACGGCATATTTAGCACCGATATCCGCCGCAAATCTGGCGGCATCCCGGGCGTTCATATTGTTGCCTGCGCCGTTAATGGGCAGGAACACCGCATAAATATCCCGGGGCAGGTCCCCGATTACATCGGTGCTGTACAAGGTGTCGCCGGTTATGTAGTACTTTTTGCCGGTGTGCAGCTCCTCAATCACCACGCCGATGGCGCAGGGGTCGCTGTGTACTGCTTTCACCCCGTAAAACCGAAGGCCGTTCTGTGTTCATTGGGTATGGGAATTAAACTCCACATAATTGTGGCCGTTGCCGTTCTGCCGGGCCAGCTTCCACGCAGAGGTGGGGCCTAATACTGTAATCTTCTTATCCGTTTTCGCCAAATAGACAGGTGCCGTTTCCGGGTCGTAGTGGTCAATATGGTCGTGGGTAAAGATGAGTACATCCGGGGTAATCTCCAGATACTTGGGGTCTATAGGGCTGCGGCGGTAGCTCTGGGGATTTATCTTTTCGCAGTAATTAGAAAGATAGGGGTCCACAATCACCTGCATACCCTCAGACTCTAATAGGAGTCCGCCCTGACCGAGCCAAGTTACCTTCATTGCATTTCACCCACTTTACCAAACACCAGCGCCAAGGGCACATCGGTAATGGGCATATTAATAAACTGCACACCGCCGGCATCCAAATCTCGTACCATATTCTCCGGCAGCTCATAAACCGTGCCGTCCCGCAGGTCTACAATGTGGATTTCGCTGCAATCCTGACCGTAAATCGATACGGTTGCCGTTCCCTCATAGGAGGAGGTAAGAATATCGGCGGGCATCCAGTAGAACAGCGCCGTACTGCCGTTACACAGCCGGAAGGCATAGGACTTAATGTCCTCGCCGGGGGTATCGCTGCCGTTCATCCGACGGCTGGGCAGCTCCTCGAAGATCCGGGGCATCTGAATGGGCCTTGCATTTTCTCTCAGCATTGCGGCAAGGGCAGACAGGGCATAGTAAGAAGGCTTTTCCGTATATTCGCCGGTTGCGCGACCTTCTTCGTCAAAATCCGCACCAATCACGCCGAAATAGCCGTAATCCAAATAGGAGGAACGGTCTGCCCGCAGGCCGTGCAGTGCCTCAATCATATCGATGGTGGAGAAATACGAGGTGATCATCACATCAAAATGTGCATCGATGATCAGGGTGCGCAGTAAGTACTTCAGCTGCTTTTCCCGTGTCCAGGCAAAGCCCTTCATAGCGCCGTTTCCGTCGCTGCGGGTCTGTCCGCCGGACTCGCCCTGCACGATTTTAAGATTCGGGTCATATATATCCAGAAGATTGCGAAGCTGCTGCAGCTTCTCGTCCCGGCTGGCATCGTGAGAGGAGTATACATGGAAGGAAACACTGTCCAAATCCTTATACAGGCCGGTGCTCAGCATCCGGTTAATGTGCTGCATATTGTTCAGGTGGGCAAGGCCGATGCCAATCACATGGGCATCCGGGTTTACTTCCTTGATAGCCTTGCCGGTGGCGCTGGCGAACTCCGCATACTCTACAGAGTTAATCTTCTCTACCATTTCCTCGCCCAGCTTATGCTTCCAGGAGAATCGGTTATCCGGCTCGTTCCAGATTTCAAAGTGTTCCACTCTGCCCTTGTAGTGCTCAACGGTAGCCTTCACATATTTAAGCCAGCCTTCCATCGCCTCCGGGGAGTTGATGGGCGGGCAGCCTACTGCGCCGAATACTTCCTCCGCTAAGGGGGTGTAGTTGGAGTTGCCGTAGCATAGGCACATCCAAGGACGCAGGCCCCGGGCAAGCAGATTATCCACAATATCATCCAGCCACGCAAAGTCGTAAACGCCTTTGACCTTTTCCGTCCGTTCCCAGCCGGACTGAATCCGCACCCACTTTACGCCGATACGGGCCACCTTATCATAGGCCTTTTCCGGGTCAAACACATTCCGGTCCAGCTTTTCAAAGCCGATGCCCAGACGGGAGTCCTGCACCTCCGATGCGCTGTAATACCTGAGTTTGCCGATTTTCTTCAGCCTTTCCATAGCTATGTTCTCCTTTTAATTCAGGGTTGACATTTTTTCCTTTATCGCATACATTATATTACGAAAAGCGCCGTTCGTAAATATATAATCTACGGATTTCTTTATACAATCTTACACTTTTGGAGGAATTATGCTTCGCACAGAGGAAAACATCTATTGCAGCGTCTTCGACAGCAGTATTGTCCGCCGTTACAAACGGGTTACCAGCCGCCGCAAGGTGGAGTACTATGAGATAGAGCTGTTTCACGAATGCACCGGTGTAAGCCACATCAATAACCGGGCCTATCCCGTACGGCGGGGTATGCTTCTGTGCGCCAAGCCCGGCGATACCCGGTACAGCGAGTTGCCGGTAAAGTGCAACTTTATCCGCATTGTCCCCGTAGGCAGCGATATTGAAAAGATCATCGCCAATTTCCCTTCCGTTGTTTACATTGAAGACGAAAGGAAGATTGAAACACTCTTTGGCCTTATGGAAAAGCTGAGCAGCCATTTCATCACCAAGGGGCAGGACGCTACGGCACAAATGCGGATGAATGTACTTTTTTTGGAAATCATCTACCGCTGTATGCGTATCTACGAGGGTGTGGCCGACCCCGCTGATATGCCTGCTAACCGCCGAGTCCGGGCTGCCTATGAGTATATTAACGAAAACTTTACGGGAGATTGCTCGCTGGAGAAAATCGCCGCCTCTGTCCACCTGACCCCCAATTATCTTCACACCATTTTCACCCGGCAAATCGGTATGACGCCCTATGCTTATGTAACCCACAAGCGTATGGAGTGGGCAAAGCTTCAGATTATGAACGGCGAAAAATCCTTGCAGGAAATCGCCCTGTCCTTAGGCTTCTGCTCACAGGCCCATTTCAACAAGGTATTCAAGTCCCACTGCGGCGTTACCCCAGCCAAATATCGGGAGAGTCTTATCGACCGCTATGCCATGTTTTCCCCCGATTCAGAAGAATAACGAAAGCGCCCTCTGCCGCAAGCGGCAGAGGGTTTTGTTTAAATAACATCTGAAGTATGGTAGGAAGCCTTGTGGTTTTCGTGGGTAATGACGATGGGATGGTTGCACTTAAAGCGCACGCAGAACGCCGCATTTTCCGGCAGGATACGCTTACCCAGCGCACTTTCCGTTACCGTATTTCCGTCCTCGTCCACCACTTCCCGCATAAGGATGTGCTTTTTCTGATAGGAATTGGCAGGAATTTCCAGCTTTAGCTTCCGCACCGCATCCTTTTTGTTTTCGAAGAACAGCTCGCAGTTTACTGTGGTGGGGCGGTAGGTCATATTACCAAAGGAGAATACAAAATCCTCTTCCTTTGCCGTATTCAGCTCACCGAACACCCATACGCTGGCGCCGGCACTCTGCATACCGTAGCGGTAAGAACGAAGCATTTCTTCCTTTGCCCAGAACGGTGCCTTATAGGGCAGCGTGATGGTGCGCTGGGGCTCACCCACAATCAGTTCCTCAATACCCAAATTTAAAATTGCGTGGCGAATATGGATATTATGGGCGCTGAAATTGCTAAAGCCGATTTCATAGCTCACAGGCATAAAGCAGACCTTGGGCGCCACATAGTCGAAGCAAGGAATGGCAGGCTCCAGCTTGCCGATGCCGAAGCCGTGGTGGGGCAGCTGCAGAATATCCGCCTTCAGGTAATCCTCATACCGTTCGTGGAAGCGGGTAATGGCAATATACAAATCGCCCATCCACAAGATCACCTGCCCCGCCAGCTCCATACGGATGGCAAGAGAGGTAGGATTGATACGCACATCCTGATGGATGGTAACATCTGTACAGGTGAGAATCTCGCAGGCGGCTTCGCCGATATGGTAGGTCTGTCCGCAATGAGGAATATGGCAGGGCAGCTTCAGGTTTTCGATGTGGGCAACCAGCCTTCCCTGCCACACGGCAGGTTGATCCTCCGGGTTTTTTTGCTCTTTTACAAGCTCAGGGAAATGGGCAAAGGCTTCTCCCTCCGGGAAATTCAAAAAGACGCCCTCAATTACCACTTCATCACTGTAGCGGTCCAAAAACTCTACCATACAGTAGTAATGGTCCGAGTGCATATGGGTGAGTATCCAGGCAGCAATCACCGGCTTTTCGTGGGGCGTACTTTTCTTTAGGCATTTCAGTAATGCGTCCACATCCTTATCGTGCTCCGCACCGCCGTCCAGAATGATAAATCTGCCATCGGACAAACGAATCACATAGGACATACCGAATTCTTCCAGATAAAGCTGGGTAATCTGGGTAGATACGCAGGGTGTACCGGGCTTGTTTTCATAGCCGAGATAGGTGCAC
Source organism: Faecousia sp. (assembly GCA_045535135.1). GTDB lineage: Bacteria > Bacillota > Clostridia > Oscillospirales > Oscillospiraceae > Faecousia. The sequence goes on along the minus strand of JAZSKZ010000004.1, from coordinate 1,376 downwards.
TTTTCGTCTACGGTGATATTCAGCTCCCAGAGGTTGCGAAAATAATTGATAAAAATGCCGCACTCCCCTTTTCGGTATGCGCCGTAGCGGAAAGTGCGCTCGTTTCTCCCCTCCAAATATGTAAAGCCGCTTTCTTCCAACAGGTGGCAGTAAGCATCAAAAGCGCTCTCCTCCGCCTGACAGATATTCACCGCCCGGGTGTAGCGGTTAACTTGAAAGTCGGTATAATTTGTTTCTTCAAAGCCGGGAATTTTCGGTAACATAAAAGCACCCTCCTGTGATTTCTTTTATATGCCAAATGTACCATTTTGGCAGGGTTTTGTCAAATAATTTTATGTGTTGTACAAAGAGCTATTGATTACCGCATAATTAGCAGCGTACACCCTCTTAATTATGCGCTTGGTCTTCCAAAAAAGCTTCCAGATTGATGGTGTGGTTGTATTTTACCGAAGCCTTCCTATCCTTCTCGATCATAATCCTCGTTAAATCTATATCATTGATGGCAGCGATAGCCACTATGTAATGGATCATATCTGCCAATTCCGTGCCCAATTGTTCCTGCAAATCTGTTTCATCTGAAGCTTTACGCCCGGCGCGCTTATTTAATACCTCTGCAACCTCACCGATTTCCTCTACTAACTTCATAAACATACCTTGTTCATTTGCCCATCCGCAGTAACGGTCTGCCAGATACGCCTGCAGGTCATCTATTGAAATTTTCATTTAGCATTCTCCTTTACCGTTCTGCAGGATGCGATCAACATCGCTCTTAAGGATGTACATTTGGATGAAAGGTCTTTGAAGGTTTGCTCATCTATGTATTTTGTTCTGTACAAAAGTTCCAGCCAATAACCCGTCTCGCTTGCTTCTTTTAGAGCGATTTCAAGCTTAGAAATAAAATCTTTTTTGCCTTGTGCATATTGTGCTTCGTGGATATTCGCGCCGATAGAAGTACCGCTTCTGCCGATTTGATTGGAAATGATAGATTCCTTGGCAGATTTTAGATATTTTACCAATTCAATAATATCAACGGAAAATTCCATTGAAAGATTTTTAAGTTTTGAATCCGACATAATACACACCTCGTATTTTATATTATCACGATTCATTTTAATTTGCAATAAGTGATAAGTGATGCAGCTACGCCGTGATAAGTGATGCAATGCGTTCCTATCACGCGCCGTAGGCGTGCATCACAGGCAAAGCCGGCATCACGCACGAAGTGCGCATCACGTTCCGCAGGAACGCATCACTCAAAAAAGTCTCTTTTGTCCGGTAGACAAAAGATACTTTTTTGTTGGCGGAGAGTTAGGGATTCGTTTGCATTTTTGCCTGTAGCAAAAATTAATGTTCGCCTCCGTCCAGCCGTCGGCGGC
>JAZSKZ010000062.1:0-3866 GCA_045535135.1 Faecousia sp. | reverse complement strand
GCTCACAGAACGACATGGCTACGATCCGACTTAAGAGTGCATCGAGCAGGGCAAGAAGTACTTCTCCGTGGCTTCCGGCGGCGGCACCGGCCGTACCCTGCATCCCGATAACATGGCAGCAGGCCCCGCTTCCTATGGCCTGACCGATACCATGGGCCGTATGCACGGTGACGCACAGTTTGCCGGTTCTTCCTCCGTCCCTGCCCACGTGGAAATGATGGGCTTCCTGGGCGCTGGTAACAACCCCATGGTTGGTATGACCGTTAGCGTTGCTGTTGCTGTGGAGGAAAGCCTTAAGTAATCTGCACTTGTTTCAAAAATGGCTTCTGCTCTTGCAGAAGCCATTTTCTTTGCATAGAAAAAAGGAAGGTCAAATGACCTTCCTTTTCTATGGATTAAAGCCTTCGAAGATAGTAACCCAGTCTTCATTTATGGCAGTGTTCCAATCGTCCACATTTTTAATGGTCCAGCTGACACCCTGCAGGCCCCAGAATTTCCGGCAGAGGAAAACACTCAAGCGCTTTCTGTCCTTATAGCGGTATGCCACAAAGTCCGGTACGCACAGGAAATTCATCAGCAGATTGGTGCAGACAAACCGCAGCGGCCAAGGGACAGAGGATTTTTCCCGGAGGGAATTGTGGGCGAGCTGTCCACGAATTATATTGGGGCGGAATTCCTTAACCGCACGCACACAACGGGGATCAAAGCTTTCCACGCAGTAGATGCCCTTATACTCATCAAGGACTTTGCAAACCGCTTCTGTCAGCGCTTTATGGTTACTGTTCTCAGCTTTCAGCTCCACAATGAGCGGCACTCTGCCGTCCACCATTTTGAGCACATCGGTAAAAAGCGGCACAGATTCATTGCAGCCAATGAGCTTGCAGTTCGGTAAATCCACTGTGGTCAGCTCCTCAATCCTGCCGGGAAGCCCGGTGGTGCGAACAAGCAGCGCATCATGGATGACTGCCAGATTGCCGTCTGCCATCAAATGGACATCCATCTCAATACCGTAGCCCGCCTCCACCGCTTTTCGGAATGCGCCCATACTGTTTTCCGGGAAAACCTCATTGTGAAGACCCCGGTGGGCATATTTCCAGCCACGGATGTTGCGCAGACCGGGGTGGCCGTGGCGCCCCCGAAGAAGGAACAGGTAAATGAGTATTAAAATCGGGAGAATATAAAACAGCATATTAATCGTCCACATCCAGTGCTTCAAGTCCCCGCTTACCGTCGGGTGTGCTATCGCCGTGGCGAACAAAGAGCATTGTTACAATGGCAAGTCCGGCAAAAATTGCAGCATAAGGGAACATTACGGTCATACCCAGTTTTTCCATCAGGAAGCCGGAAACCATAGGTGTTGCCACCTGGGCGGCCATAGAGGCGGTGTAGTAATAACCGGTATATTTGCCGATATCGCTGCCGGAGCACATTTCCACTGCCATGGGGAAGGAGTTTACATTGATGGTTGCCCAGCCGATGCCGGCGAGCATAAACAGAATGTTCATAATCCAGCCGGGGCTGCCTGCCCGCATAAAGGCGGCAAAGCCGAAGGCTGCGGTCAGCATTACAACGCCGCCAAGAATGGTCTTTTTCCGGCCGATTTTGGAAGCAATCATACCCGCAGGCAGGTAGGCAATAATTGCCGTGGCCTGAGCAAGGAGCATAGTGGTATTATAGTCCTTCTGCAGGATATTGGGGGCGTAAACAGAATACTTGGAGGTAACCGCATTATAGCCGAAGTACCACAATGCAACGGACAAAAGCACCAGAATAAGGGAACGCTTTTCGCCCTTAAAAAGGCTGCGCTTCTCCCCTTGGGTTTCTGCTTCTTCCTCGATGCCGTAGCGAATGCTGTCCTCCTGCATTTCCTTTACCCATTCATTTTCACGGACGGTTGCGAGGAAAATAATCAGCGCAGCTACCATAATGCCGGCAATGACAATGTAATATACCGTGTAGCTCATCAGAGCATTCTGGACAGCAGAGGTAGCAAAAATCATACCCAGTATCAGCACCACAATGCCGCCGGCGTTGCCCATCAGGTTAATAATGGCGTTGGCCTTGCTGCGCAAAGGCTTAATCGTTACATCCGGCATCAGCGCAACGGCAGGAGAGCGGAATATGGACATTGCGACCAGCAACACCAAAAGCAGACCAATGAACAGAATAAGCGGCGTGGGATTCTCTGCCGTCTTGTCAGCTGCATAGGCGTTCCGGGCAGGAACTACATAGTTGGTGTAGGGCGATTCGCTTGTTTCGGGGTCGATGTAATCGCTGCGAATGGCAACAAATTCTTCTTTGGTAAACTTCTGGGACAGAACGAAGGATTCGCCCTCGGGTGTCATCAGCTTCTTATCGCACTGGGTGTCATAAATAACCGTCAGTGCGGCAGGGTCGTCAATTTTTGAAACGGCGGAAATGTTCTTCAGTTGCATATTGTCCGCAAAGGAAAGGCAAACAAGTGTAATTGCCGCAATGACTGCACCGATACGGATGAACGGAGTCCGTTTGCCGCTTTTCCCTTTATGCTTATCGGAAATCGTGCCAAAGAGCGGCAGCATAAACAGCGCCAAAATATTATCCAGCGCCATAATCACACCGGACCAGGTCTGGGACATACCGAACTTGTTTGTCAGCAGCAGAGCAACCGTATTGTCATACGCCTGCCAGAATGCACAGATGAGGAAAAAGGCAAAGCCGACCAGCACCGTGCGTTTATAATTCAGCTTCATAAATAACCTCCCATATGTTTTGGGTAACTACGGGAATATTATACCATTTTCTGCAAAAAAGTCCAGCATAATATGAAAGGCGGAGAGTGTCCTCTCCGCCTTTAATTTAAGCAAGCATTGCTTTGTGGAATACTTTTTTGCCCTTACGGATTTTAACGCCGTCTTTGAGCATTTCTTCCGTTACGGCAAAGAAGGTATCTGCCACCTTTTCGTCGTTTACAAACACGCCGCCCTGTTGAACAAGTCTGCGTGCTTCGCCGTTGGAGGCTGCCAGCTTGCAGGCAACCATCAGGTTCAGAATGCCGATCTTGCCATCATTCAGCTGCTCAGCTGTAATTTCCGTGGTAGGCATATCCGCATCGCCGCCACCCATAAAGAGCGCCTTGGCAGATGCCTGTGCCTTAAGGGCTTCTTCCTCACCGTGGACAAGCTTTGTAAGCTCAAAAGCCAGAATTTCCTTGGCTTCGTTCAGCTTGGCATCCTTCCAGTCTGCCATTGCTTCGATTTCCTCCAAAGGCAGGAAGGTCAGCATACGGATGCACTTCATTACATCGGCATCCTCCACATTCCGCCAGTACTGGTAGAAATCAAAGGGAGATGTCTTATTGGGGTCGAGCCAAACTGCGCCCTTGGCGGTCTTGCCCATCTTCTTGCCCTCGGAGTTGAGGAGCAAGGTAATCGTCATCGCGTGGGCATCCTTGCCCAGCTTCCGGCGAATCAGCTCGGTGCCGCCCAGCATATTACTCCACTGGTCGTTACCGCCGAACTGCATATTACAGCCGTACTCCTTGTACAGGTAGTAGAAGTCGTAGGACTGCATAGGCATATAGTTAAACTCAAGGAAGGACAGACCCTTTTCCATTCTCTGCTTGAAGCACTCTGCCCTTAGCATATTGTTTACAGAGAAACAGCCTCCGATTTCGCGGATAAAATCCACATAGTTCAGATTCAACAGCCAATCGGCATTGTTAACCATCTGCGCCTTGTCCTCACCGAACTCGATAAAGCGCTCCATCTGCTTTTTGAAGCAGGCGCAGTTATAGTCAATAGTCTCTTTGGTCATCATGTTACGCATATCTGTACGGCCAGACGGGTCGCCAATATGACCTGTGCCGCCGCCAATAAGGGCAATAG
>JAZSKZ010000042.1:0-3981 GCA_045535135.1 Faecousia sp. | reverse complement strand
AGGCTGGAGATAGGTGCCAGGAAGGTACCCAGAACCTGGGCGACCAGAGCGTTCTTGCTGGGCAGCTCGCTGAAACCGGTCAGCTGTTCTGCGCTCAGTACGGAACCCTCAACGATACCACCCTTGATAGCCAGGGGCAGCTTGTTCTTCTTGGCGAATTCGCTCACGATACGGGCGGGAGCGATGGGATCACCGGTGGTGCTTGCCATAGAAGTGGTGCCGTTGAGAATCTCAGCGAAATCGTAACCAAGCTCGTTGGTAGCGAAACGGGTCAGAGTATTCTTAACGACGGTGTATTCTACGCCAGCCTCACGGAACTGCTTACGCAGCGCGGTGTCCTGTGCAACGGTAATATTCTTGTAGTCAACAAAAACCACGGAAGTAGCTTCCTTGATTTTGCCGGACAGAGCTTCAACCACTGCCTTCTTGCTTTCAAGAACCTTTGCGTTGGGCATGTGTGTTTTCACCTCCGAAAATAAAAATGTCCTTCTGCCAAAAAGACAGAAGGACACAAAAATTACATAGTGAATTTTCGCAACCTCGGCAGGACTTACGGCTTATGCCACCTGCTGTCTTTGGCAACTACTGCATTATAACAGGGGAATCCTGTTTTGTCAACAACTTTTTTATAAAAGTTATAAAATTATAGGGCTTTTTTCAGGGAAATTACCACAATTTCCGGGCGGTTATTGACCCGCAAAGGGATAACAGCCTGCCCCAAGCCGCGGCTGATGACCATTGTGGTATTACCGTCGGCATGTACACCGCCATCATATTTTGGGAAAAGACCTTCATTCAGGGAGAATACGCCTCCTAAGAAGGGCAGCCTGAAGAGTCCACCGTGGGTGTGGCCGCTAAGCACCAAATCCGCGCCGGCAGCCACATAGGCGGGAAATTCTCCCGGTTGGTGGGAGAGAAGAATAGTGTAAATTCCGTCATTGGGCAAAAGCTCCTGCACCGCATCGGGAAACGTGTCTTCCGGATAAAAAGTGCCGTCCAAAATGCCGGAAAGCCGGATTACCTGCTCACCTCTTTGCAGAAGAATGTTCTTTTCCAATAAAAGGACCGCACCTGCCGCGGAAAGGCGGTTATAGATGCTGGGAAGCGCAGAGAGGCGGTGCTCGTGATTGCCGGGCACATAGTAGGTAGGGGCAATTTCGGCAGCTGCCTTTACAAAGGCAACGGAAATGTCGATATTTGTCCGCCGGCTGTCGATTAAATCCCCGGTGAGAACGATAATATCCGGCTGAAGCTTTTTGATTTCATCAATCAGGCGGTGATTTCCTTTGCCGAACTCGGCGTTGTGCAGGTCAGATATCTGCACGATACGAAAACCGTCAAAGCTCTCCGGCAGTTTTTGAGAAGAAACGGTGTATTTCGTAACCTCAAGGGAGAGATTCCCCCACACAAGCCAGGAAAATATGCAGAGAATCACCGCAGAAAGAATCAAAATGCGGGTTTTCCTCGTCAGCTTTTTCACGGAATATCACCTCCTATTTACTATAACATAAAAAGCAAAGCTTGACAACATAAGTATCCTATGGCCTTAACCGGAATAAATCCCCATTTCTTGACTATTCACTGCGTATATGCTACAATTTTAATATGATTTCAACAGAATTCAGCGTTCGGAGGATTCCTATGCGTATCTGTAGAGAACACCTATTGGTGCGGTATTTTAATGCGTTTTTATATTCGCCGCTTTATGTGGCTTTTGTCGGCGCATTGGTGGCGACGTCCAATATTTTCTGTATTGAGCTCTATGTCTATACAGTGATTATCCTGTGCGGTATTGCAATCTGCCTATGCTCCCGGGATCTTTTGCCGCTGATGCCGCCTTTTGCGATGTTTTATATGTCGCCGTCGCTGAACAATAACCCGGGCTTTAATGACCATTCGGTGTTTTCAATTTCCGGCAGCGGGCCGTACCTCGCCTTTATGCTGGGTTTGTTTCTTATCAGCCTGTTTTACCGACTTACTAAAGACCCGAATTTCGGCGGTATGCAGTTTTTGCGGAAAAAGCGCAAGCTTCTTTCCGGGATGTTGCTCCTGAGTGTGGCGTATGTGCTATCCGGGTTGGGAAGCGCACAGCTTAAAAAGTTTGGCGACAACAATCTGTTTTTTGTGTTTATTCAATTTGCCGCACTTGTCCCGCTTTATTACTTATTCTCCGGCGGTGTCCTTTGGGAAAAAGCACCCAAGGCGTATCTGTTTTGGATCGGAACTACCATTGGCTATGTAGTGCTGGTGGAATTGGCGAATATTTTTATGACGGAAGAAATAATTCGCGATGGCAGAATATGCCGGGGGTATATATTCACCGGCTGGGGCCACTACAATAATATGGCCGCTATGCTGATTATGGCAATTCCTATGGCCTTCCATCTGACAACCAGAGGAAAATATGCGTGGCTTAACTATGTGTCTGCGTTTCTTATGTATATTGGCTTGATTTTTACCTGCTCCCGGGGTGTAATTCTTGTTGGAACTCTGATTTTTGGAGTTTCCTATATTACCACGCTGGTAAGCAGTAAGCATGCAAGAAGGCAGTACATTGTTCATATTGCGGTAGTTGCATTGGCGGCTTTTGTGGCGATCAAGTATGCGGATAAGCTGGCATTTCTTTTCTCATATGTTACCCGAAACAAGTTTTTGGCAGACGGAAGAATTGCTACATATAAAGCCGGCGTAGAACAATTCCTTCAGTATCCTATTTTTGGTGCTACATTTTTTCCCATTGAGGAGCTGTATTCCTTTGCGGAATCCACATTCTTCCTGTCCGTTTTCCCGCCCAGGTGGCACAATACGGTGATTCAGCTCCTTGCCTCCGGCGGCGTTGTGGCACTGGCGGCTTACAGTGTGCATCGGCTGCAAACGATAAAGCTGTTTATCCGAGATTTCTCTACGGAAAAGCTCTTTGTTGCCTTCTCCATACTGGCGTTGTTGCTTTGCAGTATGGTGGACTGCCATTTCTTCAATATCGGCCCAATCCTTTACTATTCACCGGCACTGGCGGTGGTGGAGCACCAGCTGGGCAAGAGAAAAACACAATAAAAAATCCCCCGAAAGGCGTTTGACCTTTCGGGGATTTTTCACATATTAGTTGCCGTACTTGACGGTGCTAACCTTAACGCCGGGGCCCATGGTAGAAGCCACAACGCAGGAGCGGATATACTGACCCTTGGCTGCAGCGGGCTTAGCCTTAACAACAGCGTTCATCAGGGTGTCCATATTCTCGGTCAGCTTCTCAGCGCCGAAGGAAACCTTGCCGATGGGGCAGTGGATGATGTTGGTCTTGTCCAGACGGTACTCGACCTTACCGGCCTTGATCTCGTTGACGGCGGTGGTGACGTTGGGGGTCACGGTGCCGGCCTTGGGGGAGGGCATCAGGCCCTTGGGGCCCAGGACCTTACCCAGACGGCCCACCACACCCATCATATCGGGAGTGGCAACGACCACGTCGAAGTCAAACCAGTTTTCCTTCTGGATCTTGTCCACCATGTCCAGCTCGCCCACGTAGTCGGCGCCGGCAGCCTTGGCCTCGTCCGCCTTGGCGCCCTTGGCGAAGACCAGCACGCGCTGGGTCTTGCCGGTGCCGTGGGGCAGAACGATGGCGCCGCGCACCTGCTGATCCGCGTGACGGGAGTCAACGCCCAGCTTGACGTGCAGCTCAACGGTCTCATCGAACTTGGCGGGAGCGGTCTTGACGACCAGATCCATAGCCTCGTTCACATCGTACAGAGCGGCCTTGTCGATCTGCTTGGCGCTCTCCTGATACTTCTTGCCTCTAAACATAGTTCATTCCCCTCCTTACTCGCCCACGACGACGCCCATGGAGCGGGCGGTACCGGCGATCATGCTCATGGCAGACTCGATGTTGCAGTACTTCTTGATGAGGACAGCAGCGGGAGGAGTCTTGGTGATGAAGGTGAAGGAACGGTCAGAGTACACGGTGATGACGACGGGGATAATCATACCCAT
>JAZSKZ010000047.1:0-8911 GCA_045535135.1 Faecousia sp. | reverse complement strand
TACGATCCGACTTACATTCATACGCACAGCCTTGCCGCCGTCAACCGACAGATAGGCATTGCGGCGCATATTCTTGGAGAGAGATACGGTAATGGTCCGCTTATCCGATGCCACGATGCTGCGGCTCACCATATCGTGGGCGCAGATGGGGGTAATGATAATCGTTTCCGCATCCGGCTCAACCACAGGACCGCCAGCAGAAAGATTATAGGCAGTAGAGCCTGTGGGGGTTGCGATAATGATGCCGTCGCCGTTACATTCCATTGCCTGCACACCATCACAATTTACATTGAGGTGAACAACGCGGGCCACAGCGCCCTTGGTAAGTACCACATCATTAAGGCAGATATCGTGGAAAATAATATCCCGATCCCGCTGAACCGTTACATCCAGCATTGTCCGCTGGTCAATGGTAAATCCATCCGTAGCCAGCCGGGACAGCATTTGAAGCTCCCCTGCCTCCAGCTCTGCCATAAAGCCAAGCGTTCCCATATTGACGCCCAAAATCGGTACGCCTTGACGGGTTGCCGCCTTTGCCATATGGAGAATTGTGCCGTCGCCGCCGAAACAGACAACCATAAATGCGCCGGGCAGCTCTCTGTCCAGCCGGGAGAAACGAATATCCCGAGGCAGGTCGCAGGGTCGTTCCAGTTCAAAAGGCAAACAGACCTTTACATCAAAGCCGGCTTTTTCCAGAATATCCCGGGCTTCCCGGACAACGCCGTAGCTTTTATCCCGATATGGATTCGGTGTTAAAATGATTTTTTTCATTTTTATCACCCCTTTAGTGTATTGTGTGCCTGGGTCACGATGCTCTCCGTGTCCGGCGTGATACCCGGCACAGCTGCCCGGGTCAGGTGGGCGAGAAATTCGATATTTCCCTCAGGACCTTTTACAGGAGAAAAGGTCATACCCAAAATCGTAAAGCCGATTTCCTCTGTCAGCGCTACGAAATCGTCCAGCACTTCCTTATGGATTGCCGGATCTCGGATAACGCCCTTTTTGCCTACCTTTTCTCTACCGGCCTCAAACTGGGGCTTAATCAGGCAAAGCACCTGACCGCTTTCCTTCAGGAAGGTTTTAATCACCGGCAGAACAATCCGCAGAGAAATAAAGCTCACATCCACCACAGAAAGGTCCAGCGGCTCTCCCAAATCCTCGGGGGTAACATACCGCACATTGGTGCGCTCCATTACCACAACCCGGGGGTCGGAGCGGATTTTCCAATCCAGCTGACCGTAGCCCACATCAATGGCAAAGACTTTTTTTGCACCCTGCTGTAACAGGCAGTCGGTAAAGCCGCCGGTAGATGCGCCGGAATCGCTGCACACATAGCCTGTGGGGTCAACCCCAAAGTCCCGGAGTGCTTTTTCCAGCTTTAGTCCGCCACGGCTCACATAGGGGCAGGCTGCGCCCCGCACCTCAAGCTGTACGGTTTCCTCAAAGGACATACCGGGCTTATCCACCTTTTGGTCATTCACATACACATTGCCGCTCATAATAATGGCCTGTGCCTTGGTGCGGCTGTCTGCATAGCCCTGTTCCACAAGAAGGACATCCAATCTTTTTTTAATTTTCACGATTTCGTTCCTCCTTTACGGCACGGGCAATGCTCTCCCCGTCCAAACCGCAATGGCGATACAGGGACGGCAAATCCCCGTGGGGCACAAAGCTCTCGCCCAAGTTGCGGATATACACCGGGTTTTCTTTCCCCATAGACTGGGCAATGCTTTCCCCTACGCCGCAGCCTGCCATCGTTTCTTCCAGAATCCACACAGGCATTCCCGGCTTCAGGTGGCGCATAATTTCAGATACCGGCAGCGGCGACAGGGTAAGAAGCCGCAGCACACGGACGGAAATGCCATCTTTTTTCAGAATCTCTGCGGCCTTGAGGACATTTTCCACCATAGGACCGTAGGTAATGAGCAAACCATCCTCCCCAGTGGTATGGACACAGACTTTGCCCCGCTCCCAAGCGGAATCGGTATAGCCACGATTACCGCCTCTGGGATAGCGAATCGCCACAGAGCCGGACTGCTTTTCTACTGCCCAAGTAAGCATTTCACCCAATTCCCGGGTGCTGGCAGGACAAAGCACCTGCATACCGGGACAATGGCGCAGGTATCCTACATCAAATACGCCGTGGTGGGTTTCTCCGTCTTCGCCGACTAAACCTGCCCGGTCTACGGCAAACACGGCGTGAAGATTTTGCATACAAATATCCTGCAAAAGCATATCGTAGCCTCTCTGCAGGAAAGTGGAATATACCGCAAAAACAGGTATCATTCCCTGCTTGGCAAGACCACCTGCCATAGAAACGGCGTGTCCCTCTGCAATCCCCACATCGAAAAGGCGGTCGGGGTACTGCTTCTTAAATTCCAAAAGGCCTGTGCCGCCGGGCATTGCCGCAGTAATGGCGCAAAGGCGGTCGTTCTTCTCCCCCAGCTCCAGCATTGTGTTGCCGAACACCTGAGAGAAGGTTTCTCCGGTTTTTTTCAGCGGTTCACCGCTTACCGGGTCAAATTTGCCGATGCCGTGGAACAGCTTGGGGTGCTCCGTAGCCGGAGCGTAGCCTTTTCCCTTTTGGGTGATTACATGAAGTACCACCGGGCATTTCATATCCCGTGCTGTGCGGAGAAGGAAAATCAAGTGGGGCAAATCGTGCCCGTCCACAGGGCCTAAATAGGTAAAGCCCATATTTTCAAATATGGTAGTACCCAAAAGCATCCGGCGAATACGGTCCTTCATATTGCGGGTCAGGCGATATACCCAACCGCCGCCGGGTATTTTCTGCATAAAGGTACGGTATTTTTTCTTCAGCCCCAAATATCGCTCTTTGGTACGCAGAGCGGATAAATGCCGGGCAAGGCCGCCTACATTTTTATCGATGGACAGCTCATTGTCATTGAGAATCACAATCAGCGGCTCTTTACTTACCGCCGCATCGTTAAGGCCCTCAAAGGCAAGGCCGCCTGTAGCGGAGCCGTCGCCGATGAGCGCCAGCACATTATAGTCCTTCTTTTGGAGCGTTCTTGCTCTTGCCATACCCAGCGCAATGGACACAGAGCTGGAGGCGTGGCCCGCAGTAAAGGCATCTGCATCACTTTCCGAGGGCTTGGGGAAGCCGGCAATGCCGCCGTACTGCCGCAGGGTGGAAAGCTGCTCCCGCCGCCCGGTAAGAATCTTGTGAATATAGGACTGGTGTCCCACATCGAATACAAGCCGATCATAGGCCGTATCAAACACGGTTTCAATGGCAACCGTCAGCTCCACCACACCCAAATTGGAGGCAACGTGGCCGCCGGTTTGGGATACACTTTCAATGAGATATTCCCGAAGCTCTTCGCAGAGAAGCACCCGCTGCGCATCGGTAAGATTTACTAAATCCCGATGGCAGGAAACGGATTCTAAAATACCCAATGTAACACAACCTATCTACATTTTTGTACTGCTGTCATTTCTCCGACAGCAACTCTATTATATTGTATATTATCACAGTATTTATGAATATTCAAGTATATTTTGCATATTCCATAGCTTTTTGCATAAAAAATACCGCCTGACGGGTCTCCCCCTCAGGCGGCGGTTATGGACTTTATTCTTGCTCTGACTTTAGCTTTGCAAGCTCCTTCTGCAGCCTTTCAATCTCGTCTTTATTCTTACGCTGTTCTTCCCCGAGATATAAGAACGACTCAGAAAACTCCTTATGTATGGCCCGCAGAGCGAAGCCTGTAATCAAACAGATAGCAACAATTACAAGGCAAATTAGCCACTCTTTCCATATGCCGTAGTTCGGATTCTCACCTCTCCCTCCTGGATGCAGAAGGGTAATGTATAACAGCACCACGGGCGGTACGGCAGGTAACACAAAAAGGCTTTTATACAAAGCTTTTAATCCAAAGATCATATGCAAACTCCAATCTATGCACTATCAAACTATTCCGTTGCTGTATATTCCAGCGCAAATTCAAAAGGCGTTGCTACTGTTAACTGGTTTGAAAACTCTATGTTAAACTCAACGAGAAGCGCGCCCACAGTCTCGGTATCCCCAAAGCATTCCTCATACTGTGTTACCGCGTGGAAGGTAAAATAGTCGCCGACATTAACCGCTCCTCCCTGATTTGAGCATTCTTCCAAATACAGGCCCGGGAAACTTTCGCCAACTGCTTTAACTTTTCCGCTGTGCAAGGTTATTGCGTTATTACCCAATACAACACTTGTACTATACGGCACAATCGCCCTTATACATTCAAGACCACTTAGGAAAGTTGAACCATTTGGTAGCGCATTTACCAGAGCCTTAAGAAAACTAACGGTCAAATCCCCTCCATTACTATAATATTTATTCGTTGTGTCGTTATAAAGTCTGCCTTCCTGGTAGGTACGGATGAATGTAGTATTATCTCCCGCCGCAAAGGCCACTTTAAGATCTCGGTAAGCAAAAGCATTATTTCCGTAGCCAATAATCGCACCATCCTGATACTTTGTATGTTCCGCAATCTTAAAGCTAACCACCCAAGTAGAATCCGATAATGATACGTTTGTATGTTTGAATTCTATGTATGGCATCGACATACATGACACCAGATGTCCGCCAAGATAAAACTCATCTGTGAAAGTCGTTTCGTACCCTCTGATAGAAAATGAATTTAGTGCCCTACTGTTTTCCTCTAATCCCAGCAACCGACTCGTTTCTTCCGTTGTCTTGATAGAGGAAACATTATGCACCACAAGATCGCGCGCCCACTGGAGATAATCATGCTCTTTACCCGCCTTGTCGTATAACGCTGCATTTAATCTCGCAAAGCATTGGGGCATTTTCCCTTCAAATAAATATAGGTCATTGCTCTCATCCTGCAGGTACAGCTTAATATGGGGTATATTTTTCAAGTCCTCACCAATGCCAATACCATTCAACAGTAGCAAGTCATCTATTTTTCCGTTAACAATTTGAAACAACTTTACGGTATACCCATTAACTGGTTTTCCTACCTCAATAATAGTGCTATTAATATTGTTCGCTGTAAGGGAACTGGCTGCGAGTCGTCCCTCAATGGGCAGTACGGTTGTATTTTCTCCGTCTTTCAAATGTACAGTCAACGAAATGCTATTGTTAACTATTTCAACATCAGAAACACTAACACTTAATAACCGGAGTTTTTCTCTAGAAAGTGCATTTTTGCGTTCACACGGTTTGCCTGAGAATGTATTTGTAAACTCAGCAGGCATCATAGTCACCCCAGGGATTTTTGCATTGGAACCCACGGAGATTACATCGGTTGCAAAAACAGGTTGTATAGATATTACAAAAATAACCGATACCAACAATATGCTAATCATTCTTTTCATAAACATCCTCCTTTTACACCACAAAGGCAATATCGAACTCAACCAGATATCCACATCATCCCTTTCTATGAGTTACCGTCTCAACACATTAGCACCTTATGCTTAAACCTCATTATGTTGTAATACAACGGATTTATGCTGACCGAGAGGGGTAAGATCAAATTTATCTCTCTTAATTTTATTATAATCTATTTCTCCAGGATTGTCAATCGCTATTTCCCGGACAGGAAATGATCCTCCACGATGTCGCTGTGGGTTACCACGATGGAGATATCCTTCAATTCCTCCCGGGTAAAAAAGCGCAAATCTTTGGATTCATCGCTGATGCGAAGGGTTTGATTTTCCGGCAGTTCCAGTGAGAATACCACAATCACCATCCGCCACACACTGCCGTCGCAGTATGCCGCAATCCGCCCCGGCTCGCCGTAAACTCCCAGCTTACGGAAGCGGGATTTATCCGTGCGGATGCCCAGCTCCTCATAGACCTCCCGGACAATGGCCTGCTCCGGGGTTTCATAGTTTTTGACACCGCCGCCGATAAGTCCCCACAAATCGCAATCCCGCCGTTTTTCCAAAAGGATTTTCTCTCCACAGGTAATGATGGCGTTTGCGCCCAAGTGGGCACCTTGGGTGGTTTTAGGTGGATTGGGATGACCCCGATAAAAGGTTACAATAGCCATAATCTCCCCTCCTCTGCCCTTATTATAGTACATAGGCGCTATCTTTTCCAGTATTAAAATTCGTCAGGAACAGGCTTTGTAACCCCGGTGCGGCGAGCCTTGTCAAGACCGCCTGCCATATGCTCTTCCGGCTTCTTTGTAAACTTTGCCCGGCGAATTACCGTTTCCCCATACTTATCCCGGAGGGCATCCACCGTTTCGTCCAGCGCCAGCCGCTTCTCATACTTCTGAGGGGTTTCCCCGGAGAGGAAGTCAAACTGCCGGTAAGGTGTGTCTGAAAGACCGGTTACCTGCACCCCAAGCTGACGAAGCGGTGTTACCCCGTCCCAGCCCTCGTCAAAAATTTTGCAAGCCGCCAGAAAAATCTCCCTGGTAATGTGGGTAGCGCCGGGCAGCTGCATTTGGTGAGAATAGTGGTTAAAATCCGCCGTGCGGAAATGAACCGCCACACAGCTGCCCCATTTATCATCCTTTCGCATCCGGGCGGCTACGGTTTCGCACAGGCTCAGCAGCACCTGTCGCCCTCCCTCCCGGGAAATTACATCCTCAGCTGTGGTTACGGAGTTGCCGTATCCCTTATTTCCCGCCGGGATGGGATTGACCGCATCCGCATTTCTGCCGTTGGCAAAGTGCCACAAGGTTTCCCCCGGCTTTCCAAACCGGCTGCGGAGGGTTTTCAGCTCTGTATTGGCCAAATCACCAATGGTGTAAATGCCCAAACGGTGAAGCTTTTTCTCCGTGGCGCTGCCCACAAGAAACAAATCCCGGACGGGAAGGGGCCACATTTTCTCCTCCATCTCCTCCGGGAACAGGGTGTGGACCTTATTGGGCTTTTCAAAATCTCCTGCCATTTTAGAAAGCAGCTTATTGGTGGAAATGCCCACATTCACTGTAAAGCCCAGTTCTTTATAAATCGTCTCCCGCATTTTCTCCGCCGCCAGCCGGGGTGCGCCAAACAGCCGCTCCGTTCCTGTCATATCCACCCAAGCTTCGTCGATGGAGTACTGCTCTACCTTGGGGCTAAAGCGGCGAAGCACCTCCACAAAATGCCGGGAGGCTTCCACATACAGACTGTAGTCCGGCGGAGCAATTACTAAGTCGGGGCACTTTTGAAGCGCCTGAAAGATAGGCTCACCGGTCTGAATCCCATACTTTTTGGCAGGGATACTTTTGGCAAGGACAATACCGTGCCGTGAGTCCCTGTCGCCACCGATGACGGAGGGCACTTCCCGCAAATCCTGCTTTTCCCCCAATACCTTCAGCCGGTACACCGCCGTCCAAGAAAGAAAGGCGCTGTTGGCATCCACATGGAATATGATTCCCATTAATAAACCCTCCGCATAAAGTGCCACGAGTGGCTTCGAATCGTATATTTTATCTCAAAGAGCCACTTCTGCCCCTCTACCAGCGCCCGGCACAGAAACACCTTCGCTTCAATTCCGGCGTACTGAATTTCCCGGCAGCTGATCACTTCGTCCACATCCACACGGAGAAGCCGGTGGTCTTCATCTTCCATACGCAGACGCAACGGGCGAATATCGCCGTTGGCGCTGCACATAGCGATGACATCTACATTTTTCATCCGCTTCCCCTCCCATTTTCTATATTATAGTACATTTGTTCGTAAATATCAAGTGGAAATTTTCGGTTGCGGTCTGTCTGTTTTTTTGCTATACTATTAAGAAAAGGAGGTGCGATATGCCAAAATTCTCTTGTCTTGTTTTGGACCACGATGATACGGTGGTGCAAAGTATGAAAACCATGAGCTATCCCTTCTTTTTGTACGGCCTTACCCTCTTCCGCCCCGGAAAGAGTATGTCCTTTCACGACTATGTGGAGGATTGCCATCACTACGGCTTTGCGGAGCTTTGCCGTGTCCGCTTCGGATTTACAGATGAAGAACTCGCACGGGAGCATACAATGTGGATGGAATATGTCCTCAGCCACACCCCCGACCCCTACCCCGGCATTGACCGAATTCTAATGCGCCAAAAGGCGGAGGGCGGTCTTATCTGCGTGGTTTCCCACTCTGCAAAGGATAATATTTTGCGGGACTATGATGCCCACTTTGGTTTTAGTCCCGATATGGTTTACGGTTGGGATTTGCCGGAGGCGCAGAGAAAGCCGAACCCCTATCCCCTGCAGGATATTATGGAACGCTATCACCTTTCCCCGGAAGATTTGTTGGTGGTTGACGATATGAAGCTGGGCTGCAAAATGGCATCCCCCGTAGGTGTAAAAGTGGCATACGCCGGCTGGAACGGTCTGGGTGTAGCATCCATCGATGAGGAGATGACCGCACTTTGCGATTATAGCTTCTCATCTGTGGAAGAACTGGAAAAATTTCTTTTTGATTAAATTTGCGTTTGTTCTTATTGACAACCGTGCTATAATACCCTTTGGAACAGAATAGAGGTGAGTCCCTTGGAAAAACCGAATATTAAAGTAATGGCCAGCAACCGAGAGGCCTACCACGAATACTTCGTGGAGGAGGAAATGGAGGCGGGCATTGAGCTTTCCGGCACGGAGGTGAAATCCATCCGCCAAGGGACGCTGAATTTGAAGGATGCTTGGTGCGGCATTAAGGACGGCCAGCTTATCCTCAATCAGATGCACATCTCCCCCTATGAAAAAGGCAATATCTTTAACCGAGAGCCTCGCAGACCCCGCCGCCTTCTTATGCACAAGCGGGAAATTATGCGGCTCTACGGCAAGGTAAAGCAAGACGGCTATGCCCTCATTCCCCTTTCTGTTTATCTGAAAGGAAGTCTGGTTAAGGTAAAAATCGGGCTGTGCAAGGGCAAAAAGCTATACGACAAAAGACAAGCCGCGGCCGAGCGTGATGCCAAGCGTCAAATTGACCGGGCTATGAAAGAGAGGTA
>JAZSKZ010000040.1:0-6510 GCA_045535135.1 Faecousia sp. | reverse complement strand
CTTGAAATCGCCCTCTGCAACCTTGCCGATAAACTCAGGGATGCGGACATTAACAGGGCAACCTTCCACGCACTTGGGGTTTTTGCATTTTAAGCACCGACCGGCCTCTTCGATAGCCATCTCTGCGGTGTAACCGAGGGTAACTTCCTTAAAGTTCCGGGCACGAACCTTGGGGTCCTGCTCCGGCATAGGGGTTTTTGTCAAAGTCATATTTGCCATAGCAGTTTCCTCCTTACTTAATGAGTGCCTTGCCCATAGCTTCCATACGGCAGGCGTGCTTTTCCGTAACCTCAGCTTCTCTGCCGCGGTACAGGCTGTTTCTGCTCATCAGCTCAGCAAAGTCTACCTTGTGGCCGTCGAATTCAGGGCCGTCTACGCAGGCAAACTTGGTTTCGCCACCAACGGTAACACGGCAGCCGCCGCACATACCGGTACCGTCAACCATAATGGGGTTGAGAGACACAGTGGTGGGAACGCCAAAAGGCTCGGTGGTCTTGCAGACAAACTTCATCATAGGCACAGGTCCGATTGCCAGTACCTCATCATACTCCCGGCCGCTTTCCAGCAGAGCCTGCAGCTTTACAGTGCCAAAACCCTTTTCGCCGTAGGAGCCGTCATCTGTCATTAAGTACAGATTGTCGGCGCAAGCCCGGAATTCCTCTTCCAGAATGACGATATCCTTGGAGCGGAAGCCGATAATGACATCAACCTCAGCGCCGGCTTCCTTGAAAGCAACAGCTGCGGGCAGTGCGATGGCGCAGCCAACGCCGCCGCCAACTACGCAAACGCGCTTTTTGCCCTCTACCTTTGTGGGCTTGCCCAGCGGACCGACAAAATCCTGAATATAGTCGCCCTCATTGAGGTTGCCCAGAGCGTTGGTGGCAAAGCCAACCTTCTGGAAAATAATGGTAACGGTGCCCTTCTCCCGGTCATAACCAGCGATGGTCAGCGGCACACGCTCACCCTTGTCGTCAATGCGGAAAATGATGAATTGGCCGGCCTTTGCCTTCTTGGCAATAAAGGGTGCCTCAATGTCCATCAAGGTTACGTTGGCGTTCAGCTCAACCTTGCGTACAATTTTGTACATTAACTGTTCCTTCTTTCTTATTTTTTGTTCAGTATACGAAAAAGCAATGTATTTGTCAATAAATTCAAGAGATTTTTGCGGAGGTTAAATACTTCCATAAAAGGGAAGCATTTTCCTTGTAGAAGCGGCTAAGGCAGTAGCCCTGTACGGTGTAGAAGGCGTCCTTCCCTTCCAGTACGATAGCTACATAGGTAAGGGATCCTTCCGCTGCGGACACTTCATAGGTAAAGGTATAAAACCCGTCCCTCTTTGTCAGCTCACAGGCTAGGTTATTCCCGAAAATTACATATTTTCCGTACGCCTCCAGATCCATTTCCCCGTACCCAGCGGGAAATGCCGATCGTGCTTCCCGAATGCCTAAAAAGCCCATTCCGCCGTAGGTATAGAGAAAATCCACATCTTTCCCATAGCTCTCCCCGCTTTTATCCTCAAAATAAGCAGGAAGTGTGAGGGAAATCCCGTTTTTTGTAAAGGTTTCGGTCTTTTTTGAGAAGCAACCGCCCAGCAGGAAAACAGCCAATACAAGCGGCAGGAAACGCAAAAAGCGCTTCATATTATTTCTCCTTCAGGATGTCGCGAATTTCAGCCAGCAGTACTTCTTCCTTGGTAGGAGCGGGAGGTGCGGGAGGCGCAGCAGGTGCTTCCTCTTCCTTTTTCTTACCCATCTCGGAGAGCTTGTTCAGGCCCTTTACCAGCATAAATACCACGAGGGCCAAAATCAGGAAGTTAATCACTGCGGAAATGAAGTTGGCGTAGGACAGGTAGTTTTGCACCTCACGAACTACTTCTTCACCGTTTTCGTTGATGACGGTTTCAAAGGTAGGATCTACCCAGGGCATCCGGGGCAGAGCGATTTTTGCTTCCGAGAAGTCTGCGCCACCCAGGAAGATGTTCACAACGGGCATAATCAGGTCATTTGTCAGGCTTTTTGTGATGGTAGAGAATGCACCGCCGATAATAGTACCAACAGCCAGTGCCATGGCGTTGCCCTTAATGGCAAAAGTCTTAAACTCTTCCCAAAACTTGGATTTCTTTTCTTTTCTGCTCATAATTTCTGTACTCCTTTAAGTGATATTTAATATTACTTGTTCTTCTGGATGATTTCAAGCCCACCCAGGTATTTCCGCAAACATTCGGGAACTACAATAGAGCCGTCAGCAAGCTGATTTTGCTCCACCATTGCCGGGAAAATCCGGGAGGTTGCCAAACCGGAGCCATTTAGGGTATGCACAAACTCCGGCTTGCCGGTCGCTTCCCGACGGAAACGGATGTTGCCCCGGCGTGCCTGGTAATCCCGGGCGTTGGATACGGAGGAAACCTCCTTGTAACCGTTCATAGAGGGAATCTGAATTTCAATATCATAGGTCCGTGCCATAGAGGCAGAGCAGTCCCCTGCCGCCAGCTTTACAGTACGGAAATGGAAGCCCAAGCCTTTAACAAGGTTCTCCGCCTTTGCTACCAACTCGTCAAATGCTGCATCGGAGTCCTCTGGGCGGGTAAACTGGAACATTTCCACCTTATTAAACTGGTGTCCACGCACCATACCGCGCTCGTCGGCCCGGTGAGATCCGGCTTCCCGACGGAAGCAAGGCGTGTAAGAGAAGAATTTCTTAGGCAAATCTGCCTCGGAAAGAATTTCATCCCGGTATACGGAAGCCAAAGCGGCCTCGGCGGTGGGCAGCATATAGTGGACACGGTCATCGGTGGGGTTGGCGATTTTATAAACCTCATCTGCAAACTTGGGGAACTGACCGGCAGTTTCGCCACACTGGTACTCCAGCATATGGGGCGGCAGAATAAAATCATAGCCATCTGCGGTGTGGGTATCAATAAAGTAGTTCAGCAGAGCCCACTCCAGACGTGCGCCCATACCGGTATACATCCAGTTGCCGGCACCGGCCAGCTTTACACCTCTTTCATAGTCGATAAGACCCAGTCCGGTACATAGATCCACGTGGTGCTGAGGTACAAAATCAAACTTTGCAGGCTCGCCTACATAGCGCAACGGCTCATTATTCTCCTTGCCGCCGGGCTTCAAGTCCTCATCGGGCAGGTTGGGTAGGCTGAGCATCAAGGTTCTGTACTCCGCAAGCACAGTGTCCAGCTTCTGTGCATCTTCCGCGATGCCGTTTTTCAGCTCTGCCATCTCTGCAAAAACAGCAGAAACATCTTTACCAGCCTTCTTTAACTGGGGAATTTCCTTGGAAACCTTGTTTTGGCGGGCTTTCCGCTCCTCAGTAGAGGTAGTCAGCGCCTTGCGCTGGTCGTCCAGCTCGATAATGCGGTCCACAATGGCATCGCAATCCACTTCCTTTGCCCGCAGGCCTGCTTTTACGCCTTCGGGGTTTTCTCTGATTCTTTTAATGTCTAACATAGCAATTCTCCTTACTCCTCAATGCCGTTTGGACGGTTGGGCATAATAAACATGCATATAATATAAGCAAGAATGCCGCTGCCGCCTAAAACGGAAAACAGCACCCAGCCTACACGCACCAGCGTGGGATCAATGCCAAAATATTCGGCAATTCCGGCACAAACGCCGTCCAGCTTCCGGTTGGTGCTGGATTTATACAATTTTTTCTCCATACTATCACCTACTTTTTCAGTTGCATCAAAGCATCTAAAAGATTTTGCAGATCCTCCGGACCATAAAACTCCAGTTCGAAGCGACCTTTTCGCTTGCCGTTCACAATTTTTACTCCACGACCAAGGATTTTTGACAAATCTTTCTCGCATTCGGAGATATAATCCACTTTCAACGGCACATAGGTGGGTGCCGTTTTTTTCCGGCTCAAATTCTTGCACAAAAGCTCTGCCTGTCGAACGGAAAGTCCAAGAGCAGCGATTTTTTGTGCCACTTCTGCCTGCTTTTTCGGGTCTTTTACCGTGAGGATCGCCCGGGCATGTCCAGCAGAAAGTTCGCCTTTTCTTACTTTTTCCAAGACAGCAGGCGTGAGCGCCAAAAGTCGAAGTGCATTTGCCACGGCGGGACGGGATTTTCCCACGCGACTGGCCGTTTCCTCCTGTGTCAGCGCAAAATCATCAATCAAGCTTTGATATCCCAAAGCCTCTTCCACGGGATTCAGGTCTTGACGCTGCAAGTTTTCAATCAGCGCCAATTCCATAGCTTTTTTATCGTCCGCCTCAATGATAACAGCAGGAATTTCTGAAAGACCGGCCATTCGGGCGGCTCGCCAGCGGCGTTCGCCGGCTATAATCTGGAAATATCCTGACGGTAGCTCACGAACAGTCAGTGGCTGAAGCACGCCGTGCAGCGCAATTGAATCTGAAAGCGCCTGCAATTCCGCTTCATCAAAGTCTTTTCGGGGTTGATTGCGGTTGTTTTCTACTTTTTGAATAGGTAAAAGTCTATACGGTGTGTTTTCTGCGGGCTCTTCTACAACATCCATCATCAAGGCGCCAAGCCCTTTTCCCATACCCTTCGGTGTTGCCATCGTATCACCTCTCAAAGTTTTTTAATAATTTCTTCTGCCATTGCTCTGTAAGCGACTGCACCCCGGCTGGATTTATCATATGCACTTACGGGAAGCCCGTGGCTGGGGGCTTCCGCAAGGCGCACATTTCTGGGAACAACTGCAGCAAACACCTTGCCGGGAAAATGCTTTCTCACTTCCTGCGCCACTTGCGCAGAAAAATTCGTGCGGCCGTCAAACATCGTCAGCGCCACGCCAAAGATATCCAAGCTGGGATTTACCCTCTTTTTCACCAGCCGTAAGGTGTTCATCAGGTCCGCAAGCCCTTCCAGCGCATAATACTCGCACTGCACCGGCACCAAAATGCTATCTGCTGCAGCCAAGGCGTTAATACTCAACAGCTCCAAGGAAGGCGGGCAGTCGATAAAAATTGCATCGTAACGGTCTTTTACCTGCGCCAACGCCCAATTGAGCCGCATATTTGGTTCCGGCATTGAGATTAATTCCACCGCAGCACCAGCCAAATCTGCTGTTGCAGGAAGCACATCGCCGTATTTTGTGGGAACAATCACTTCTTCAGCAGGAACATCATTAATAATAACATCATATACAGACTTTTTCTGTTTGCGCTTATCCAGGCCCAGGCCGGATGTGGCATTTGCCTGTGGGTCGAAATCGCAAAGCAAGACTTTTTTGCCCATTTCTGTCAGCGTTGCGGTAAGATTAACCGCAGTCGTAGTCTTGCCCACGCCGCCCTTTTGATTTACCACGGCAATAATTCTGCCCATAAGAACATTCCTTTCAAACGGATTGTTTCACGTGAAACACATGTAATTGCCAAAAGCCGATGTTTCACGTGAAACAAAGGCCTTATGCGCAGCCTAGGGAAGCCACTCCGCAGGGCTGCTTCCCGTAAGCGCAAAATATGTAAGTAGCCCTGCAGCGCCCAAAAACAAAAGAGTGAGTAAAAGGGTAACAATCCGCAGACGGCGGGTTGTTGTTTTGGCAGTTTGGAGTTGCTCCTCCACCGAGCCCAAAAGCTGGGTAAGCTGCTTTCTTGGTACAGCAGCAGGGGAGGGCTGTGCAGGAATAATAACCGGAGTACCTTTATCCACCGGATATCCCTCCATTGCTTCCAAGCAGCGATCGCAAAAGACCTGATCTTCTGCAGTTTCCGTATTGCAATTCAGGCAGTGCACACCAACGCCTCCTTTTATATATCTATACTTTATGTATTATACAACATTATCCGCCATTCGTAAAGAAGAAAAATGCAAAACCTAAAGGAAAAATATGCCCCAGCACAAACAAATTTTGTAAAAACCGCAAAAACCGTTGACAATCACCCGACCTTATGATAAGATTATTTTACCACATTGCAAGGAGTTGTGATTTTATGCCTTGGAAAATCCCCGGAACCGTGCTGGAAACCCAGCGAGAGATGGAAACAGGCGAGAATCTGCTGCGAACCTTGTTCCTTGGCGGGGATATCACGCTGTCGCAAGTTGCAGCAATAACCGGCTTAGAGCCACACACGGTGCAAAACTGGGTGAAACGAGGATTTTTGCCGTCAACTACAGGGAAAAAGTACTCGTTAAACCATTTGTGCCGAATCCTAAATCTCCATATGCTGCGTGGCGTTCTTTCTTTGGAGCAGGCATGCCGCCTGTTTGACTATGCAAAGGGCTCTGCTGAGGGCGCAACCGATGAGGATTTATACTTCCTGTTCGTAACGCTTGCCACAAGAGCACGACAGCTGGCCCGGCCAGAGGCATGCGAGCGAATTTTACAAGAAATGCTTCGGGATTATACGGAAACTGCCCCAGGAGAAAAAGAGCGTCTTGCGCAAGCATTAAAGATTATGTTAACCGCCTATTTGTCCGCAAATCTTCGCATATCCGCCGAAGAACAATTTGCCCAGTTAACGAAAAACGCATAAATTAGCCCGGAAACGGCATTTCTTGCCGTTTCCAAGTCGGAGGCCAAGCG
>JAZSKZ010000146.1:0-5276 GCA_045535135.1 Faecousia sp. | reverse complement strand
GGGCATCACAATGCCGTAGCCGGTGGCATTCACGGAGGAAAGGGCATCGGAGATTTTATCGTACTGGGTCTTTACCTTGGCAAGGTCGGTTAAAATGTTCAGAAGCTGCCCCTCGTCCTGAATATCCATACCGGTGCGGCTGCTGAGAATTTCGTAGAACAGGGCATCCGGGAAGGTCAGCACACAGGAAACCGTTCCTGTTCCCAAATCCACGCTGCGGATTTTGAAGTCCAGCACACCTTCCAGCTTGGCAAGATCTGAAAGGGCGGTTTCCGCCTGGGCGAGAGAGGAAATTTCTTCTGCCCGCTGCAACAGCGCTTCGTAAAGGGCGCTTTTTACCGGGTGTTCTGCTTCCAGTGCGTGAAACCACCGGGGGAGGAAGACCTGCAGCTGCCCCATAGGGAAGGCGTAGAGAAGCTTCCCCAAAAGCTGAATGATATCCTGCTCTGTCAGCACCTGACAGTCGCATACCATACTGTCTGCACCGTATTTCTCCCAAATTTCCTCCTGCACCTGCGCCGCTGCCGGACCGCTGGGATTGGCGGAATTGATAATCACCAGATAGGGCTTGCCGGTCTTTTGCATATCGAAAATGGCACGGCCCTCGGCTTCCTCGTAATCTATACGGGGAATGTCGGTGATGGTGCCGTCAGTCGTAACCACAAGACCCACGGAGCAGTGCTCCTGCATAACTTTTTGGGTGCCCAGCTCTGCTGCTTCGGTGAGCGGGATTTCGTGATCATACCAGGGGGTAGTTACCATACGGGGGACGCCATTCTCGGTGGCACCTACTGCGCCTTCTACCATATAACCCACAGAATCGATCATCCGTACTCGCAGTACGGTAGTGCCGTCAGGGCAGATTTCCACCGCTTCTTCCGGGATGAATTTGGGTTCGCTTGTCATAATGGTCTTTCCCGAGCCGCTTTGGGGCAGCTCATCCCGTGCCCGCTCCTTGCGGTAAGGGTCGTCGATACCCGGAATGACCATTGTTTCCATTATCCGCTTGATAAGTGTGGATTTTCCTGTGCGAACAGGACCAACCACGCCGATGTAAATATTACCTCCCGTCCGGGCGGCGATGTTTGCGTACATATTTTCCATAAGCCAGCCTCCTTATATCGGCAGGAGGCCCGCTCCTGCCAGGGTTTACCACAACCTATGCAAAAGGTTGGACAAATAGAACAAAGCTAGATTTGCGAATGATTTGCATATTGACAAACGGAGGAAAATACTGTATTATAATTTGCAAATGATTTGCAAATTGGAGGAAGCAATATGTCCCAGTATCAAACAAAACAGCGAAAAACTCTTGTGGACTTTTTGGCAAGACACCCGGACGAGTCTATGTCCGCAAAGACCATTGCCACTCACCTGGAGCCTTCGGGCATCAGCCTGAGCGCAGTGTACAGAAATCTTACGAATTTGGAGCTTTCCGGCAAGGTGCGTCGGTGTAACACCGGCGACGGCAGGGAAGTGTTTTACCAGTATGCGGATGCGGAAGGCTGCCGGGAATGGCTGCATATGGCCTGTGTCCACTGCGGAAGAACTTTCCATTTGGCACGGGAGGCTACGGATCGTTTGGCGGCGCAAATGGCGGAAAGTCAGTTTATGCTGGATACAAAATCCACGGTGCTCTACGGCGCCTGTGGCGGCTGCAGAAGGAAAGGTTGAGAATGATGAAGAAACTTACTGTATGGCTCTTATGCCTATGTATTGCTGTGATGCTGTTTTCCGGCTGCAGCGGTCCAGAACCTCGCTTAGAGGGGAAGATTGTGGTTACAAATTTTGCTGTTTACGATTGGGTACGGCAGATTTTGGGAGAAAACCCCGCAGGGCTTGAGGTGGTATACTTACTGGATTCCGGTGTGGATCTGCACAGCTTCCAGCCCACGGCAGACGATATTATGCAGGTTCAGACCGCATCACTGTTTTATTATGTAAGCGATTGGTCGGAGACCTGGGTATCCAACGCCTTAAAGACAACAGGGAGTGAAGGTGCTGCTATTACAGACATCGTACACGATGACTTGAAGTGCGCAGATGATCACGACCATGATCATGATCATGAGCATGAGCATGATGAGCATACACATACCTACGACGAGCATATCTGGATATCGCTGAAACTGGCGCAAAAGGTCTGCATGGCAATTTTTGCCGATATTGCAGGTTTGGACCCGGAAAACCGGGAGATTTACCGCCAAAACTATGAATCTTATATGGAGAAGCTTTCCGAACTGGACGGAAAATATGCCCAGGTGGTGGAAAATGGTGAAAAGGATACAGTACTGTTTGCAGACAGATTTCCTTTCCTTTACCTGTTTTCTGATTACGGTCTTAAGTACGAGTCTGCCTTTTCCGGCTGTTCCTCGGAGAGCGATGCCAGCTTTGAGACCATTACCCGCCTTGCAGGTGTCATCGACAGCAAGGACTTAAAGTCTGTGATGACCATTGAGGGAAGCCGGGGGAATGTGGCAAATGCCATAATCAGCGCCACCCAGAAGAAAGATATGAAAGTCCTTTCTGTAAACTCTATGCAGACGATTACGAAAAAGGATATGGAAAAGGGAATTACCTATTTGCAGTTGATGGAACAAAATCTTTCTGTCCTGCAGGAAGCATTAAAGTGAGGAAATACGATGGCACAAATTCAGTGTAAAGATCTTGCCTTGGGTTATGATGGCAATGTGATCATCGAAAATTTGAATTTTCAGGTACAATCGGGGGAATACCTGTGTATTGTTGGCGAAAACGGCTCGGGTAAGAGCACCCTGATGCGTACCCTTCTGGGCTTGCAGCAGCCCCTTTCCGGAGAAATCGCTGTAGGCGACGGTCTGAAACGGACCGAAATCGGCTATCTGCCTCAGCAGACCCGGGTCCAGCGGGATTTCCCCGCTTCGGTGCGGGAGGTTGTGCTTTCCGGCTGCCAGAATCGTTGCGGTCTGCGCCCCTTCTATAACCGGCAGGATAAGGCTCGGGCAAAGCAGGCTATGGAAAAAATGAATATTCTGCCCCTACAGGACAGATGCTACCGGGAGCTCTCCGGCGGCCAGCAGCAACGGGTACTGCTTGCAAGGGCGTTGTGTGCCACGGAGAAGATGCTGCTGCTTGATGAGCCTGTGGCGGGTCTTGACCCCAAGGTTACGGCAGAAATGTATCAGCTGATTGCGGAGCTTAACCGGGACGATGGGATTACCGTTATTATGATTTCCCACGATATCGGTGCGGCGGTTAGGTACGCAAGTCATATTCTCCATGTGGGCAAGCACCTGTGGTTTGGCACCCGGGAGGATTATGTAAAAAGCGATATCGGCAGACTTTTTACAGGAGAGGGGGAGCACACAAATGACAGCATTTGAAAAACTGTTTTTCTATCTGCAGTTTCCCTTTGTGCAGTATGCCCTGATTGTGGGTGTGCTGATTGCGCTGTGTTCCTCTCTTTTGGGTGTAACACTGGTACTTAAGCGGTTTTCTTTTATCGGCGACGGCCTTTCCCATGTGGCTTTCGGCGCTATGGCGATTGCTTCGCTACTGCGTATGACAAACGATATGCCCCTTGTGCTTTTTGTTACCATTGTGTGCGCAATTTTGCTGCTGCGTACCGGACAGAATGCCAAAATGGGCGGCGATGCGGCAGTGGCGATGCTGTCGGTGAGTTCTCTGGCCATCGGTTACCTGCTTTTGAATCTGTTTTCTGCCTCCGGCAATTTGGCAGGCGATGTCTGTACCACACTATTCGGCTCGTCCTCCATTCTTACCCTGTCCCAGGCAGATGTGTGGATTTGCTGTGCCCTGTCCGTGGCGGTAATCATCACCTTTGTGCTGTTTTACAATAAGCTGTTTGCCGTTACCTTCGATGAAAACTTCGCCCGTGCTACCGGTACCCGGGCAGGACTTTATAATTTGCTTATTGCAGTGGTGATTGCGGTAATTATTGTGCTGGCAATGAATCTTGTTGGCTCTCTGCTGATTTCGGCACTGGTAATTTTCCCGGCGCTGTCCGCAATGCGGGTATTTCGCAGTTTCCGCCGGGTAACACTGTTTTCCGGCATCTTGTCTGTCTGCTGTTCACTGCTGGGCATATTGATTTCCATTATGGCCGGCACGCCGGTAGGCTCTACTATCGTAGCGGCGGATTTGGTGGCATTTTTGCTGTGTTGTCTTGTAGGCACACTGAATCGGGGGAGAAGATAATGAAAAAACTGTTTGTTTTAATACTGGTTGCTCTGTTGCTGCTGTCCGCTTGCGGCGGCAAACGGGAGGGCAGATTGGACTTATCTCAGTTCAGCAGAACTGCCGCCTATGCAGAGCTTTCCAATATTATTAGTAATCCTAAGAACTATGTGGGCGTAACGGTGCGGATCGCCGGTGCATTTTCTGTATTTACCAATGGAACTACGGGGAAGCAGTATTTTATGGTGGAAATTATGGATGCCACCACGTGCTGTTCACTTTCCCTGGAATTTATTCTTGCCGGTGATGCTACCTACCCCGACGATTACCCTAAGCTGGGCAGAACGGTTACTGTGGAAGGGGAACTTACCACCTATAAAGAGGGCGGTAGGACCATTTGTACGCTGAAAAATGCCTTTTTTGTGGATGATTGATAGAATTACACCTGCTTAAGGGAAAATGCGTAAAAATTTCTGCATTTTTCGCAAAATAACATTTGACAAACCGAACAAAAGCCATTATAATAGCAAGGCACGATTGTGAGGAGGGATACTATGCTCTTAGGACTTTCTAAGATTATCGACTGTCCCGGCGGGAGCGTACCTTTCTCCACAACTGTGAATCTTAGCGACCTGAAGTACGGCAACTGCTACCCGGTATGCGAGCCGGTGCAGGCAGAGGGTGTGGTCCGCAATACGGCGGGCGTGCTGCAAATGACCGGCAGCATCCAAACCTGTATCCACGGCGTGTGCGACCGCTGTACGGCGGAGTTTACCAAGGATTTGGAAATTCCTCTGGATGTGGTGCTGGTAACCGAGCTTGCCGACGAAGGAAACGAAGACGAATGGGTGTTCTCTCTGGAGGGCGACTGCGCAAACTTGGAAGACATTGTGCGAACTGTGTTCGTGCTGAATATGGACTCCAAATTATTGTGCAGGGAAGACTGCCAAGGCCTTTGCTGCCGGTGCGAAAAAAATCTCAACGACGGTCCTTGCGATTGTCAGAAAGAGCCGGACCCCCGTTTTGCTGCTTTACGGCAGCTTTTAGATAAGTAAATCCAAATGATGCTTGTAAAGCAATTTGACCAAGGAGGTGTCAAC
>JAZSKZ010000131.1:0-5112 GCA_045535135.1 Faecousia sp. | reverse complement strand
CATAGAAAAAGCCCCTTAAGGGGCGGCCCGAGAAAGGAATGCGGTCGGCAAACCATTCGGGGCCCCTTTAGGGGCAATAGTCTGTAAAATGCCCTTCTAGGGCTTAATCAAGCCTCCGGCTTAGCCGGAGGTTTTGACTATTTGACTTTTGTATCTAAAAATTGCTCTAAGCATTCTGAGATCTTAGAAATTAAAGAAATGAATGACAATTGTAGAATTTTGTGATATAGTGAATATAAGGGGGGATGGCAATGAATTTCCTTGAAGAAAAGATTACAAAATCAGCTGTGATCAAGCAAGGTACCGTGCTGAAGGTAGACAGTTTTCTGAACCATCAAGTTGATACCGAAATTGTGGAACAAATAGGGCAGGAACTCTGCCGCCGCTTTGCCGATACGAAAATCACAAAGGTTCTGACCATTGAGACATCCGGCATTGTCGTTGCATACCCTGTTGCAAGAATGTTAGGCGTGCCGTTGGTAGTGGCCCGCAGGTCCAAATCCGTAAATACCGATGGTGATTTATATGTAGCGGAAATTCCGTCCGCAAACAAAAAGATTACCGGTCGGGTGATGGTGTCCAAAAAATTTCTGCGACCTGACGATGCTGTTTTGGTTATCGACGATATTTTGGCAAACGGCTTTACCCTGCAAGGGCTTATCTCCATAATTGAAGCGGCGGAAGCAACTGTTGCGGGTCTGGGCATTGCCATCGAGAAAGGTATGCAAGAGGGCGGATACCGTCTGCGGAATTTAGGCTACCGCCTGGAATCTGTAGCGGTTGTGGACGCAATGAATCCCAAAACAGGGAAGATTACCTTCCAAGACGAAGAATAAAATCCAGACAGCCCCGCTGTGCGGGGCTGTTATACGGAGGAATTATGGATACACAAATTTACAAGGAATATGTGAAAATTCTGGAAGAGGAACTGGTGCCTGCCATGGGTTGCACAGAGCCTATTGCAATTGCATACGCTGCAGCGCTTGCCAGACGGGAGCTTGGCGCTGCGCCTGAACGGATTTCCGTTTTTGCCAGTGCAAATATCATCAAGAATGTTAAAAGCGTGGTTGTCCCCAACACGGGCGGCCAGCGAGGCATTGCGGCTGCAGCGGCTGCCGGCGCTTTCGCCGGACAGGCGGACAGGGAGCTGCAGGTGCTTGCCGGAATTACCGAGGCGGAATTAAATAGTATCCACTCGGTGTTAGATACTGTCCCTATTTCTGTTTCACAATCGGAAAAGCCGTATGTTTTCCACATTCTGTTGGAGGTAACCTCCGGGGATGATAGTGCGTCCTGCGAAATTGCCGGTTTCCATACCAATGTAATATCATTGAAGAAGAACGGGTCTGTCCTGTTTGAAAAGCCTTATACGGAAAAGGCGGTTACTTATAAAACCGACAGAAGCCTTTTGAATATTCATAATATTGTGGAATTTGCGGATGCGGTTAACATTGATGATGTAAAGCATGTTTTGCAGCGGCAAATTGACTGCAATACTGCGATTGCTCAAGAGGGTCTCTCCGGCCGTTGGGGCTCCAATATCGGTCAGGTTCTGATACAGGCATATGGTAACGGCGTTCATACTCGCGCCAAAGCGATGGCGGCCGCCGGTTCAGATGCGCGGATGAGTGGCTGCGAAATGCCGGTAGTAATCAATTCCGGCAGCGGCAATCAGGGACTTACCGCATCACTTCCTGTGATTGTTTACGCAGAAGAAATGGGCGCAGATGTGGAGCTCCTCTATCGGGCGCTTGTGGTTTCCAATCTTGTTACTATTCACTTAAAGACAGGCATCGGCACACTTTCTGCCTATTGTGGCGCAACCAGCGCCGGCTGCGGCGCAGGTGCGGGAATCAGCTACCTCCACGGGGGCAGGGAAGATGCCATCGCCCATACGGTTGTGAATGCTGTTGCCATCAATTCCGGTATGATTTGCGATGGCGCAAAAGCAAGCTGTGCTGCTAAAATAGCCTCTGCGGTGGAGGCCGGTCTCCTTGGATGGCAGATGCAGGTACAGGGCACAGAGTTCTATGGCGGCGACGGAATTGTTACAAAGGGCGTCGAAAACACTATTCGCAATGTTGGCAGAGTTGCTAAAAACGGAATGGCGGATACGGACCGGGAAATCATCAATATTATGATTTCTTCCTGCTGATAAGGAATATATCGCACCCGTCAGGGTGCGATATATTATTTTAGGGGTAATATGTGAATTTTGTTGTGGAATATTATTACAAAATAATGGATTTTTCATAAAAATCCTATTTCTTTTTTGTAATATCTGTGTTATAATGCAATAGATACAAGCCTATTGATATCATTTGAGCGAATAATAGAATGGTGAATCAAATAAAGCATAAGGATGATGAGAAATTGGAAAACTACACCAAGTATAGGATGAAAGATGCCCAGGAGCTAGATGCCCTTATTTCCGGCACAGACAATATTTTTGTTCTTGCCTGCAATAAGTGCTATAAGGAGTATGTCCAGCTGGAGGAGCCGGAGTGTAATCAGCTTACGGATATTATTCGTCAGTCTGGAAAGACGGTAACAGGCACGGCGAGTGTGGACTTTCTTTGCAACAAGACCC
Organism: Faecousia sp.; assembly: GCA_045535135.1. GTDB lineage: Bacteria > Bacillota > Clostridia > Oscillospirales > Oscillospiraceae > Faecousia. Next base: position 2,522 of record JAZSKZ010000131.1, on the reverse strand, counting down.
TCACGGAGAGTAAGCTCGCCGCCATGATTCCCCAGGGAACGGAGTGTATTTTCGTTCTGTCCTGCGGTTTGGGTGTACAGACTGTGGCGGATGTGGTAAATATGCCTGTTTATGCCGGGGCAGACACACTTAATTACAACGGCTATCACGGTATGGCGCTGACGAAGAAGGCTTGTGATGCCTGCGCGCAGTGTTACTTAAATGTTACCGGCGGCATTTGCCCCATTGTGGATTGCTCCAAGAGCCTTGTGAATGGCCAGTGTGGCGGCGCCAAGGACGGCAAGTGCGAGGTGGATTCCTGCAAGGATTGCGCTTGGCAGAAGATTTACGAGCGTCTGGAGCAGCAGGGTCGTTTGGAGGAGTTCCAGAACCAGCCTGTGCAGCTACGGGATTACAGCAAGGTAAATCATAAGGTGATTTCTGAATATGTAAAAGCTACCCGGGAGAGCCGATTTGCCGGTTACTACGGCGGCATTCATCCCGTGGAGGGCAAGGAGCCGACGGAGCATAAGCCGCTGGTTCGTTTCCCCGAGCCGCAGGTGGCTGTGATTCCTCTTTCCATGCACTTAGGTGCGCCGGCGAATCCCATTGTTTCTGTGGGCGATACCGTTAAGGTAGGTCAGAAAATTGCAGAAGCTGCCGGCTTTATCAGCGCGCCTATTCACGCAAGTATCAGCGGTAAGGTTGTGGCCATTGAGGACCGTCCCCACGCTAACCGGGGTATGTGTCCTGCGATTGTGATTGAAAATGACGGACTTTCCACACTTTGCGAGTCTGTAAAGCCCGCAAAGCCCCTCGATGAACTGACACCCGATGAAATCGTGGAGATTGTCAAAGAGGCCGGCATTGTGGGTATGGGCGGCGCCGGTTTCCCCACCTATGTAAAGCTGAAGCCCGGCAAGCCCATTGAGGCAGTACTGGTAAATGCCTGTGAGTGTGAGCCTATGCTCACCGCCGACCACAGAGTGCTGCTGGAATTTGCTGACGATATTATTTTTGGCTTGCAGGCAGAAATGAAGGCAGTGGCTGCGCCCCGTGGTGTGATTCTCATTGAAGACAATAAGCCGGATGCCATTGCGCTTATGGAAGAAAAGGTTGCCAATATTCCCGGCATTGAGGTATGTGTCGCTAAGACAAAGTACCCTCAGGGTGGCGAAAAAATGGTTATTAAACGGGTGCTTGGCCGCAGTGTTCCCAGCGGCGGTCTACCTGCGGATGTGGGCGCTGTTGTGAGCAATGTGAGCACCGTTAAGGCAGTTGCGGACGCAATTCTTCACGGAATGCCCCTTGTGGAGCGTGTAACAACTGTTACCGGCCCGTATATTCCCAATCCCGGCAACTTTATCGTGAAAATCGGCACCAATGCGGCAGACCTTGTAAGTGCCTGCGGCGGCATTATGGATGGCGATGTTACCATTAAGGCCGGCGGTCCGATGATGGGCTTTGTGCAAAAGGATGTAAACATTCCCATTATGAAGGGCTCTAACGGCATTATCGCCGTGGAAACAGACCACACTGAGGCCGTGGCGTGCATCAAGTGCGGACGCTGTGTGGATGTATGTCCTATGCAGCTGGCACCGCTCCAGTTTGCCAAGGCGGCTGAAAATGAAGATTGGGTCGCAATGAAGACATTAAATGTTATGGATTGTATGGAGTGCAGATGCTGCGAAGCCATTTGCTCCTCCAAGCTTCCTCTACTTAAATCCATTCGGGCGGGCAAGGCCGCAGTAAGGGGGATGAAGTAATATGTTGATGACAAAGCTGAAAGATACTACCTCCTTGAAGGCGTTGATTACAGGAAAGGTATTTATCCTTAACTGCCACGGCTGTAAGGAAGTTGGCTTCCCCGAAAAAGAAGCTGACGAATTCCAAAAGGAATTGTGCTCTGCAGGTCTGGTTACCGGCATTTTGACCACGGATTACATTTGTAATCCTGAAAACCTCAAGCTTCGGCTGAGCTACCGTCAGACTGAAATCGATGCTGCGGATATGATTATGGTATTTTCCTGCGGCGTTGGTGTGCAGACCGTAGCCGGTTATTTCCCCGGTAAAAAGGTTTGCGCCGGATGTGATACTTATCCGTTGCCGGGATTTCAGGGCGTAACACCGCTTCAGTATGATTGCAAGCAGTGCGGTGAATGTTATTTGAATATTACCGGCGGCATTTGCCCTATTACCGCCTGCTCCAAGAGCCTTGTAAACGGACAGTGCGGCGGTGCCAAGAACGGCAAGTGCGAGGTTGACCCCACAATGGAATGTGGCTGGGAGCGGATTTACCGCAGACTTGCACAGCTGGGTAGACTGGGTGTTCTGAAATGCCCCATTCAGGTTCGCAATTATGCAACCGACGATGAAGTTTAAGAAAAATTAATGGATTGAGGATATAAAGCTATGAGAATTACCGAACTTTTTGATAAAGGTCAATTTGTTGTTACTGCCGAGGTTGGCCCTCCCAAGGGCTTCCACATTGAACATCTGGAAGTCGGATCGTAGCCATGTCGTTCTGTGAGCCAAGGAGTTGT
>JAZSKZ010000160.1:0-7633 GCA_045535135.1 Faecousia sp. | reverse complement strand
GGCTCTGTGGGCTCAGTCGTGGGCTCGGTTGTAGGCTCAGTCGTAGGCTCGGTTGTAGGCTCGGTTGTAGGCTCAGTCGTGGGCTCAGTCGTAGGCTCAGTCGTAGGCTCAGTCGTAGGCTCAGTCGTAGGCTCAGTCGTGGGCTCAGTCGTAGGCTCGGAGGTTTGTGCAGGTTTGGTTTCCACACCGGGATTCGGCTTTTTACATCCTCCCAGCATTACACTCAATATCACAAATAGGGCTACCATACATACCAGAACGGGAAATAATCCTTTATGTTTCATTTTTTCCTCCAAACAGTTTTCTTATATGATACATTTTCCTGGCAAGCCAAAGAATCGGTCTCCGCACAGGAAACACTTTCCTCCACAACCACGCATAAAGCCGATAGCCCTTGTGGCAAATGCTGTATCTTTTTTCCTTTTTATAAAAATCCGTGACTACAGCGATGACCCAGCTTTCTCGGATATGCTCCTTCTCCCACTGGTTGTCGCCGCTGCAGACATAGCCGCCTGCTTCTTTATAAATAATCCGATGAAGTATGTATCGGCCATTCTCCCGGCGGTACAGGATAATATCTCCCTTTTTAAGCTTCTCCGGCTTCTTTAAAAGCACCCGGTCCTGCAGATGTTTAAGCATCGGCCACATGCTGGTGCCGGTAACATTCAGGCTGGCACAGTTTTGCTCCGCAAGCTGTAGTTTTACAAACTCCACAATCTGCTCAGTAGGTAAAACCACGGTTTTCGGTATCTTCTTCATTTTTTCATCGCCTCATAAGAAACCCGAGCCGCATTGTCATCATTGCGACAGGTCAGCAGCCAAATCGTTTCCTTCGACAGAAGCTTATCCAAAAGCATCAACTGCTGCTCCATATACCGCTTAGGTAAGTACCGGGGAATCTGACTAATAATGGCAGGAATTGCTTCCGCCGCTGTCATAGGCCGGATTGTGTTTTCCTCTCCTCTTTGTAAAAAGGCAATGCCGCCCAAAGGAACGCCCACTGGTTGGGACAAATCGTGTTTCCCGGACCAGGGTGTTCCATATACCATCCAGGTATTCCCCATATAACGCAGTGCCGGCTTATCATCGTTGAGAATTTCCGCACCGTAAAGACGGCACCACTTTTCCGTATGGGTAGATTTCCCGGTACCGGAGGGAGCGGAAAACAGATAGGCTTTGCCGTCCAGCACAATTGCCGAGGAATGAAGCTGAAATCCATCGTACCGCAAAAGCTCTCCGGCAAAGAGTGCGCCGGTGCCCATATATTCTGCCAAATTCCTGTCGGTCATTTCCGGATTGGATGCCAGCAACTTTTCATAGTTGAAGCGAATGATGATATCCGCTTCGCCGGCTTCCTCCGTTCGATACGGCTCTGCCTGTTGCTTGGTTCGCCCCGAGAGCTCCATTTCCACAATTAGTCCGGCAATTCCATACCGTGCCATAGCTTTCCTCCAGTAAATTTACAGGATTGCACCAGTTGCCTGCAGTTTTTTCACAAACTGCTCTGCATCAAAAAGTGCCTGCTCCTCTGTTACCTCATAATAGGACATAAGCACCTGTGCAAGCTGCGGCAGCGTCTGCTCCTGTTCCAGTGCCTGCCATAAGTAGGCGCCGGCTTCGTTCAGGGTAATCATCCCGTTAAAGTCCGCAACTGCCGCGCCTACGGGCACAACCACATAAGAGCCTGCCACTTCCCGCAGAATAAAAGCACTGCTTCGAATCATTTTCTCACCGCATTTCATACTTGTAGTAGTGATAATGCCGGCCAACATTTTTCCGCATTTGGCCATTGAAAACAAAGCCGATAATATTAGCACCTGCAATTTCCAGCTGCTTAATATTCTTGCCCACAGCCGTGCGCTTGGCATAATTCTGCCGTACCACCAGCAGTGTGCCGTCGGTCTTGCTTGCCACAAGGCTGGCATCGGTTACTACACCCAGAGGCGGTGTGTCTACAATAATATAGTCATATTCTTCCGCAAACTTCTGCAAAAGTGTTTCCATCTCTTTGGACTGCAGCAGCTCCGAAGGATTGGGCGGAATCTCTCCGGAAAAAAGAATATCCAGACCGGGGAAAACATCCTTGCGCACAGCAATTCCTTCATCTGCAAGACCTGCCAGCATATCGGAAAGGCCGGGAGCAGATTTCTGCTTCAAAAGTCTGCCGATGGACGGGCGGCGCATATCCGCCTCCACCAAAAGCACTCGTTTTCCTGCCTGTGCAAAAGAAATCGACAGATTCACTGCTGTAATACTTTTTCCCTCACCAGCGCTATCACTGGTGATGCACAGCTTTTTACAGCCATCACCCCGGAGATAAAAGTACACATTGGTACGCAGAGCTTTATAGGCTTCCGTAACAGCAAAATTGCTCTTTTCGTTGAGAATAAACCGTCTGTTATTAGTGATAACCTGATATTTACCTGATTCTTTCTTAAAAAGTCCCATATTACTCACCGTCCTGTCCTTCTGTCTTACTTGCGTAACCGTATCCACGACGATAATAGGCATCTCCGCTCTCGTCAAAATCAGGAATCGTTCCGATTACCATATAAGGTGCAAACAGCTTCAAATCGTCTTCTTCCTTGATTCGCTTATCCAGCAATTCGAAAACGCCCACGCCCAGGCAGGCCAGAACTCCGCCCACCATTGCGCCCATCAAGGTAATCTTCAAAGCAGACATTCCGCTGGGAACAGTCGGGACTTTGGCATTATCAATAATACTGATAACACTACCCTGAATCACCTTCGGAATTTCAGACACCGCCGCACTGCCCAGCGCATTCGCCACATCTGCCGCTACCTGCGGGTCTGTATGGCTTGCCGTAATTGTAAAGCATTCAGTTTCGCCCACGCTTTTAGCAACAAACATACCCAAGATTTTCTCGGCGGGCAGATTCCAAATAAGGCTGCTCTCGGCAGCTTCCACAACCCGGTCGCTCTCCATAATATAAATACAGGTTGCCACCAGCCGCTGCGCCGTTGCCAAATCAGATGCAGACAGGCCGCCAGTATTCGTACTGCCTTCCTGTGCATTCACATAGACGGATACCGTTGCCTCATATACAGGAGTTTTAATGCCTACGCTATAAACGCAGCACACCGTGGCGGCAAACAGCACCGCAAGCACCACAATCCATATTCTGCGTATAATCGCTTTGCCAATCCAAAGCAAGTTCAATTCTCTCACATTATCCATGACAGAAACCTCCGTATTTCAAAAAAAGGCACATCCACCCTGATTATACTGTTTTATTATACCACACCGCCACAGATGGTGTCAATACAACTTTTTGTATCTGCACACCGCCACAGGCTGTTGCCAAGCTTTTCACAACGATGAAAACGGCTTCATAGGGGGCATTTTATCTTTATGGGGTGCAATCTGCTTTTCCATCCACAAAAGGTCATACCACCGGCCAAATTTATAGCCGCATTTTGTAAATACGCCCACCTGCTTATAGCCCATTTTTTCGTGAAAGCGCACACTTCCATCGCTCAAATAGGGGTCTCCCGCCGGGGCGGCGGCAATGCTTACCTCTAAATTCACGATATTTTGTCTGCGGAGTACATCCTCCAGTGCTTCATAAAGCGCCCTTCCCACGCCACGGCCACGGATATCCTCGCGGATGTAAATGCTGACCTCCACAGACCAGTCGCAGGCCGCTCTCGTAATAAGCGGATGGGCATAGGCAAAGGCCTGCACCTCCCCTTTTTCCTCGTACACAAGGTAGGGGTGGGTCAAAAGAACCGTGCGTATCCGCTCCCGAAACTCTTCTAACGAGGGAGTCGTATACTCAAAGGAAACCGCCGTATTTTCCACATAATAGCCGTAGATTTGCCGGAGCGCTTCTGCGTCCTCCAATTTTGCTGTACGAATCATATTACATATTTGCCTTAATGGCAGAGATGAGAATATCGCCTGCCACTACCCGGTCCTCCGGGGCAAAGCCTTCCTCAAAATTATCAGAATACAGCACCTGTGCAGAGGGAGGAAACTCCTCGTCCCCTGCCCATACCAGGATTTGCATATCAAAATTGCCGACCAGGTTAAAAAGATAACCTGCATCGCCGTGATTTACGACTGTGGCGCCCATTTTCTCCGCGGCCTTACGGAAGGCCTCCACCCGTGTGCCAAAGGTGAATGCGGCACGGGTCAGCACCCGGCCGGTATAGGGCTTAATGTACAGCTCTCCCCAGGGCATTTCCCGGAAGGTTTTAAAGCCCTGTCCTGCCTGCACCGTCTTCCCCTCCAGCAAATACCGCAGAAGAAAGGTCTGCACAGGAATCGCAGGCTCTTTTCCCTGCTCATCGAAAATTTTCGGCTCTTTCGTAACGCTGTAGGTCTTTCCCAAAAGGGTAATCTTATATTCCCCGTTTTCCGGCAAAAGTCCCAGCCGGTTTTCTACATCTTCCGGGTCAGTCTTTGCAAACAGCTCCGCATAGTAGGAAAAGGGTACTTCTTCTTTATTGTTTTGAATTTCCATCGTTTTACGCCTCCATTGCGCTGGGGAAGAGAGAACTGTCTGTATGGGGCAGGAAGCATGCTGCCACAAAGGAATCCATATAGCCGGGATAAGTAGAAAGCTCCAAATATGTCATATTGGCGCCTACCCGGGCGCAGGTTTCCGCAGCGCTGTCGCTCATCACCATTGCATAGGCACCGGTGAGAGAGGAATTGCCGATATACTTGAATTTACTCAGCTCCACATCCGGCAGCATACCGATACGGACAGAGTTTCTCATATTGATACCCGAACCGATACCGCCGGCAACATAGACCGTATCGATCATATCCACCGTCATATCCACACTGGAAAGCAGCGTATCAATAGCAGAGAAAATAGCGCCCTTGGCACGGATAAAGTTATCGATATCCACCTCGTTGATGGCAATTTCCCGGCCGGTTTCGCTTTCATTTTCAAAGGCCAGCACATACCGGCCCATTCCGTGCGCATCCCGCAGTACCCGCTTGCCCTCCCGGACGAAGAGGCCCTTGGCGTTAATAATGCCGCAGCGGAACAGCTCCGCAATAATATCAATAATGCCGGAGCCGCAGATACCCACAGGCTTCTGCCCCGGTGCGCCTACCACGGTAATTGCAGGCTCCATAGTTTCCTTATCGATGGTGCAAGCCTCCACCGCACCGTCGGTGGCACGCATACCGCAGGAAATATCGCCGCCCTCAAAGGCAGGGCCGGCAGAGCAGGCGCAGCTCATCAGGAAATCCCGGTTACCGAATACAATCTCTCCGTTGGTGCCCAAATCGATAAACAGGCTCAATTCATCTTTATTCCAAATCATCGCCGCCAGTGTACCGGCAGTAATATCGCCACCCACATAGGAGCCGATATTGGGCGCAATCAGCACCGGTGCCAAGGGATTGGCAGGCAACTTCAGATCGCCGGCCTTTAAGCCCTCCCAGCCGAAAAAGCTGGGGATATAGGGCTCCATACGCACCGGCTCTGCATCTACACCCACAAACAGGTGATTCATAGTGGTATTGGCCGCCACGCACAGCCGCAAAATGTCGGTGGCAGACACCTTTGCCGCTTTGCATAGATTGGCAATAATGGGGGTAATGGTTTCTTTAATAATGGCATTTTGCAGGTTCTTTCTGCCGCCCTCTTTGCCCTGCTGAATAATGCGGTTAATCACATCCGCACCGTAGCGAATCTGTCCGTTTCCGGAGGAGCCTTTGGCGAGAATTTTGCCGCTTTCCAAATCCACCAATACCATCGTAACAGTCGTTGTGCCAATATCAATGGCGCAGCCCACAATCCGGGTATCCTCCGGGGCGCACAGTTCCATACAGGTAAAGGTATTCCCCTTCAGTTCGCCCTTGACGCATACCGAAAAGTTATTTTCCCGCAGGGTGCTTGCCATTTTCACCATCACGGCATAGGGAATTTCCACTTTTTCTACGCCCAACGCATCCTGTACCGCCCAAGTAAGACGCTCCACATCGGGCATTGTGTCATCTAAAGAGGGCTGTGCCATACTTACCGCAAAGCTGCGGAAGCTGTTTTCAAATTTGATGCCGCCCTCGGTCATTTCTGCCTTGGCCTGTTCAAAAATCGCCACTTCCTCCGGGCTTGACAGGTCAGCCGTTTTCATTCGGGACTTATAGGCAGAGGCAATATCCGGCACAAAAACCACTAAGTCCGTCAGCACCTTGCAGTTGCAGGAAAGCCGCCACCCCTCTGCAAATTCTTCTTCGGAAATGTGGCGGGAGGGGAAGGTTTCCACCTCGCCGGAAAGAAGCTTTATCCGGCATTTGCCGCAGGAGCCGTTGCCGGAGCAGGGCGCATCGATAGCCACATTGGACCGCCGTGCCAGCTCCAAAAGATTATCACCAACCTGACAGGCAGCCGTAACCGCACTGCCGCCTTCAATTTCAAATACAACATTGGGCATAGAAAAATCCTCGCTTTCCCATACTAAGTCCATTTTAATGATTATACCACAGCTTTTCCCCCTTGTCTACCGACAAAAACGCAAGGCCGGCAGTCCGTTCATATGAAAGTCCCAACCGTAACTGTAGTAAACAGGCAGTCATCTAACGAACAAGAGTGTAGGGGCGATTATCAATCGCCCGCTTGGTGTATTTCACCTCCGAGGTTGGCGGGCGTTCCCTGAACACCCCTACGAAATATATCGAAAGAAATGTGGCGGTGGGAGTAAACTCCCGCCCTACAACCATCACAGTGAAAGCCCCCTCGGCAGAGGGGGCTTTGATTGATTTCACTTAAAATAACCGTAAAAGTATTTTCCCAAGTGCACCGGCAATATAGTAAAGGGTTTCATAGCGCACAAACTTTAGGCTGTTTTCATCCCACAAAAGGGTTAGCTGTGGAGGAAATTCCTCGTCCCCGAAGTAGAACTTCAGCTCCATAAAAAGGTCGGGAAACACCGGCAGCCGATAGCCTATATCCCCCTGCCCCATTTTCCTTCCACCTAATTTTTCGCAAACAGCCTGAAAGCCTGCAGGATTTCGCTGGATGGCTGCCTCTACAGCAGGCATTGCCATCATAAGTCCGCTGCCGCCTACAAGAATACCGGGCAGACTCCCCACAGGGCAAAACACATTGTGCGCCTTTTCTGTACATTTCCGGTCGCAAATATAATCTAATACACTGAGGGTTTGACAAAAATCCAACTTTTCCCAGTTTTTTGCAATCCGAATCTCTCCCTGTCCGCTCTCTTTGTGAAACCGTACGGGGCAGGCGAAAAAATCCGTTTTCATATATGCGCCCTCGTCCCGGACACCCGGGTTTTCCAGCAATTTTTCCACAGGGTATTGTAAAAATCGCCGCTGGGCATCCCTAAGCATCAAATCATAATTATCCATAAAAAGCAAATACCGGGAGGGAGGCAATTCTCCCTCCCGGCTTTTCGTACGGGAAATTAAGCTTACAGATCCAGATAGCTGTCGGAGTACAGCACGTGGTTCTTGAAGATGTCGCAGGACTTGATGGTCTCCATCAGACGGCGGTCGTTGGGGTTAACGATCGCGGAGGTCAGACCCTGCATCATGCACATTGCAACCAGTGTTGCGTCCATGATGGGACGAACTTCCTTGGGTGCGCCGTTAGAGTTGTTGGACAGACCACCGGTGGACTTCAGGCCCTTG
>JAZSKZ010000043.1:0-3551 GCA_045535135.1 Faecousia sp. | reverse complement strand
TTGGTCTGGAACATCAGGTTAAAGTTGCGGATGGAGGTGAAGTGGTGCTTGCCGCAGTTGGGGCAGACCACATCCTCGTGCTGGGAAATGAAATCGTTCATTTCATCCGGCTTCATCGCATCCACATTGACACCCTTGCCGGATTCGGACCCTTCAATCAGCTTGTCCGCGCGATGCCGGGCACCACAGCCCTTGCAGTCTACCAGCGGGTCAGAGAAGCTGCCTACATGGCCTGTGGTAACCCAAGTGGTGGGATTCATAATAATTGCAGCGTCCAGTCCCACATTGTAGTCGGACTCCTGCACAAACTTTTTCAGCCAAGCCTTCTTTACATTGTTCTTAAACTCCACGCCCAAAGGACCGTAGTCCCAGGAGTTTGCAAGGCCGCCGTAAATTTCAGAACCTGCGTAAACATAGCCTCTGTTTTTGCACAGGTTTACAATCATTTCCAACGTCTTTTCGCTGTTTTTCATTTATATTTCCTCCAAACAGAGTTATTTCCAATCATTATAGCTACTATAGGGCTGTAAATCAAGTGTTTTCTTCGTATTGCAGCACATTCTCAGGGCCTAAATCCTCTGCCATCAGATTATAAACCCGGTGGGCGATATCCACGGTGTTGGCATCCTTGATTTCCGAGGCCGGAAGCACTTCCACAAGATGCATATAAATATCTGTGGGCTTGCCTTTAAGTACATTACGGATAGCATATTGGGTATTTTGTAAAGTGCATACCACAATCGGCACATTCGCCTTTTGGGCGATTTTGAATACGCCGGGCTTCAGATGCTGCAGCTTCCGCTCCTTGCAGATGCCGCCCTCCGGGAAGATGCCCACAGATGCCACATCTTCTTTCAAAAGCTTAATGCTCTGCAAAATTGCTTTCAGCGCCTCCCGGTCATTCTCCCGGTTAATCAGGGGACACATAAGCATACTGAGAAATTTATTTACCAGAAACATTTTCCGGGTCTCCCGCTTTGCCACGAAAGCAAACTGCTTTTTATGGAAATAATGGAGAAAGATTGCCGGGTCAATCTCGTGGAGGTGGTTGCTCACCAAAAGCACCCGACCATCCTTGGGCATTTTTTCAAGCCCCTTGGCGTGCAGACGCACCGGCAAAATGGAAAACGCAAAATCTACAAATATCTTGGCTAAGAAGCGAAACAGCCCGCTGGGTTTTTTCCGCTCCTTATCGGGGTTTACCGGCAGCGAAATCAACAAGAAAATCAAAAGCGCCGCCACCGTCAGCGCCAAAAATCCGCCTACAAAGCTCAAGGGTAGCAGCCACAGCCATTGCATACTGTAAAAAGCCCGGCTTGCCCAGCAATTTGCAATTGCACCCGCTGCCGAAAGTGCCGAGATAATTCCCAACAACATACGTTTTCCTCCAGAAAATCATTTTCCCACATATTATACTATTGTATTTCCATAGAAACAAGTGTAATTTTTCCTTTGGTACTAGAAATTCGCTAAATAGGTTGCTATAATATTTATAAAGTATCTTTTGAGAGGTTTTCCATGAACAAGCGGATTTGGGAGCTGGACGTACTCCGGGGGCTGGCTGTCCTTTTGATGGTAGTGATGCATACGCTCTACGATCTGTCAGAACTTTTCTCTCTGGTTCAGATAGATCATCCGGCGTATGATTTTATAATGGATTGGGGCGGCGTTCCCTTTATTGTAATTTCCGGCATTTGCGCCACCTTTGGCAGCCGTCCTGTTCGGCGGGGCATTACCGTCTTCCTGTGGGGTATGGTATGCTCCGGCGTTACCTTTGCCATGGAGCAGCTCGGACTTGCAGACAAGGGCTTTACCATTTGGTTTGGCGTTTTGCACTGCCTGGGCGTATGCATGCTGCTGTGGCCGCTGCTGCGACGGCTGCATCCGGCGGTTTTGGGCGGAATTGGCATTGCCCTTATTGTAATAGGCTTTTCTATAGAAAATGTTTTTATGTCTTTTCCTTGGTTGACTCCCTTGGGGCTGACCCAAAGGCATTTTGTCTCCTCGGATTTCTTCCCTCTGATGCCGAATCTGGGCTATTTCCTGGTGGGCGCAGTTGTGGGAAAGACCCTTTACCGCAGCAAGCGGAGTCTTTTCCCAAAGGTAAATGAGAATTTTCCGATCCTTGTTTTTCTGCGGCAGACCGGCGCTCACTCGCTGCCGATTTATCTGGCGCATCAACCTGTTATTTATGCCATTTTATGGCTTATCACTTCTTTCTAGGAGGCTTCTATGAAGCAATTTTTCAAATCCTACGGTGGCTTCCTCGGGATTACCGTTGCCGGTGTTTTGGGCTTTTTTCTGCGAAACAGGCTGTTTTCACACGGCATTGACGAAAAGGGTCTGATTATCGTCTCCCATCCGGCAAACATCCTTAGCTTTATTCTGACAGCCTTGGTTTTTGTAGGCGTATTCCTTTTGGCTAAAAAGTGCCGTATGCCCAAAAAACCGATTCTCTCCGCCATTGGCTGTCTTCTTGCCGCCGCAGGCGTGCTTTATACCGGCATCCCCCTTATATCTGCCTATGCCGATACCATCAATCTGCTCACCGGCATTTTCAGCATTCCGGCAGGACTTGCTTTGTGCGGACTTGCCTGGCGGTATTTCAGAGGAAAACAGGGGACTCTGCTCCTGCACGCAGCGGTTGTTGTATTCTTTATGCTTCTGCCTGTGAGCCAGTATCAGACACTGAATACTGAGCCGGAGCTTCCCTACTACTTCTTCTATTTGCTCTCCTGGGTGATGCTGATGCTTGCAGCATATCACCGCGCCCGACTGGACACGGAACGGGAAAAGGTTTCTAAATATTACTTCTTTACCCTGTGCGCCGGTTTCTGCTGCTGTATGTGCTTAAACGGAGGCAATCGGCTGTTTTACCTGTGCGCTGCGATTTGGGCGCTGGCAGAGCCTTTCTCTCTGCCCACCGACGCTGTGGATACAAAAATTCCCGTCCCCTGGAATGTGCTGCATTTAATCAACACACTGGAGCGGGCAGGTTTTGAGGCCTATATGGTAGGCGGCTGCGTCCGGGATTCCCTTTTAGGACAGGAGCCTCAGGACTACGACCTGTGTACCTCTGCCACTCCGGATGCAATCTGCAAAGTCTTTGCAGATTGCCAGTTGGTTCGAAACGGGGAAAAGCACGGCACCATTGGCGTGGTTTACAGTGGGAAGCTCTACGAAATCACCACCTTCCGTACAGAAGGAGACTACTCCGATAACCGGCATCCGGATCAGGTTGCCTTTGTAAGTAGCCTTACAGAGGATTTGCGGCGCAGAGATTTCACTATAAATGCTATGGCTTACCATCCCCTACAGGGTCTTATTGACCCGTGGAACGGCGCAAGCGACCTGCAAAACGGCATTCTTCGGGCTGTGGGTAATCCCGAAACCCGTTTTACAGAGGATGCTCTACGGATTCTGCGGGGTATGCGTTTTGCCGTCCGGTTTCATCTTACTGTGGAGAAAGACACGCGGCAGGCTATGTTCCAGCTGGTTGAGAATATGCAATCTCTTGCCCGGGAGCGAGTGTTTGACGAGTTATGTAAACT
>JAZSKZ010000017.1:0-4163 GCA_045535135.1 Faecousia sp. | reverse complement strand
TGATTTCCGGGCTTCCCTCGTAGCCGTAGCTCAGGCCGCAGGGCAGACCCTGTGCAATATTGATGCAGATTTCGCCGGTTTCACCGGGGGAAACCTCCTCTCCTTCGCTGTCCAGGAGGTGGACATCGTAGAGGGGCACAGGCTTGCCCATAGAGCCGATTTTATGGGAATCGCCGGAGAGGTTGCCGATAATCAGCGTGCTTTCCGACTGACCGAAGCCCTCCATAATTTCCAGACCCGTTGCCTTTTGGAACTGGCGGAATACCTCCGGGTTCAGCGCCTCACCTGCAATGGAGGCGTGGTGGATAGACGAGAGGTCAAATCGGCTCAAGTCATTCTTAATCAGCATACGGTACATGGTCGGCGGTGCACAGAAGGTGGTAATGCCGTATCTTGCAAAGAGCGGCAGGATCTTTTCCGCATCAAAGCGGTCAAAGTCATAAACAAAGTTCGCCGCCTCGCACAGCCATTGACCGTAGAGCTTGCCCCACAGCGCCTTTGCCCAGCCTGTATCGGATATGGTCAGGTGCAGACCGTCCGGGTCTACCTGATGCCAGTATTTTGCGGTAATAAAGTGCCCAAGGGGGTACTTATAATTGTGGGCAGCCAGTTTGGGATAGCCAGAGGTGCCGGAGGTAAAGAACATCAGCATGGGGTCGCTGCCGCAGGGTGCATCTTCCGTGCGCTGATAGTGACTGCTGTACATAGGAAATTCCTCGTTGAAGCAGTGCCAGCCGTCCCGGCTGCCGCCCACCAGAATTTTCAGCATTTCAGGGCGTTCCTTTGCTGCCTCCTCCACACCGTCGGCGGTATTGCCATCGGCGGTGCACAGCACGGCCTTTACATCTGCCGCCCGGAAACGGTAGGCAAAGTCGTGGGCCTGAAGCTGATTGGTAGCGGGGATTGCCACAGCGCCCAGCTTGTGCAGACCCAAAATGGCAAACCAGAACTGGTAGTGGCGCTTGAGCACCAGCATAACCCGGTCGCCCCGCTTAATACCCAGAGCCTTAAAATAGTTGGCAGCTCTTGCAGATTCCTTCTTCATATCGGAGAAAGTGAACCGCCGCTCTGTGTCGTCCTCGCTGATGTGGAGCATTGCCAGCTTGTCCGGCTTGGTTTCGCCCAATTTATCCACCACATCAAAGGCAAAATTGAATTTTTCCTCGTTTTGGAACCCGATAGCAGTAAGCTTGCCGTCTTCCACCGTGGGGGTGATAAAGCTTCGGTATACCCGGGGCATTTTGTCTGCCCGCTTGGGAAGCTTAGCCTGAGAAGCCACTGCCGCCGCCTGCTCCCCCTCACGGGCTGCAGAGTTAGACAGCACAATGGCATAGAACGCACAATCCTCACCGTCTACGGCAATCATACCGTGAGGTGTGGAGGAGTCGTAATAAATACAGTCGCCGGGGTGGAGAATTTCGCTGTGGCCGCCAATCTGAATCCGCATATGACCGCGAATCACAATATCACATTCCTGACCCTCGTGGGTTGTCAGCTCAATAGGCACCTGCTCCGCCTCTGGGCGGTAGGCAAGCTCCATATAAAGGGGCAGAGCGATACGGTTACGGAAGCCGGAGGCCAGGTTGAAGCCGACCATATGGTGGGCTTCTTCAATACGCTGACCCTCTCCCCGTCTTGTTAAGGCATAGGACTGAAGCTTGGGGCTGTGGCCCTCGATAATATCGCCCATATCCACGCCGAAACTCAATGTACAGCGGTACAAAAAGGCGATATTTAAGTCCCGGTTGCCCTTTTCGTGTTCAATATATTCTTCTACCGAAAGTCCGGTACGCTGTGCCATTTCCTCAACGGTGAGACCTGTAACCTCACGCAGTTCCCGGATACGGCCGGCCATTTCCCGGATTTTCATATCGAGCCCGGTAATTCCTTTTTCTTCCATTTTGTACCTCCCGTACAAAAATAACTTTAAAGCTTATTGCGCTGAATCTTGCCGGAAATCGTCTTGGGTAATTCGTCCCGGAACACCACAATTCTGGGGTATTTATAGGGGGCGGTGTGAGTCTTTACATAGTCCTGAATTTCCTTCTTCAGCTCGTCGGTGGGTTCTGTGCCGGGAACAAGCACAATGCTTGCCTTGACAACCTGACCTCGAACCTCGTCCGGTGCGGCGGAAACGCCACATTCCAGAACATAGGGAAGCTCCATAATGGTGCTTTCGATTTCGAACGGTCCAATCCGGTAGCCGGAGGACTTGATTACATCATCTGCACGGCCCACATACCAGTAGTAGCCGTCCTCATCCCGCCAAGCCACGTCGCCTGTGTGGTACATACCGTCGTGCCATACGCTGTCGGTAGCTTCCTGATTGCGGTAGTAACCCAAAAATACACCGCAGGTGGGCTTAGGATCAGTATGGATAACGATTTCACCGTTAACGCCGTTTTCAACGGGGTTGCCGTCCTGATCCACGATGTCAATGCCGTAGCCGGGAACAGGCTTGCCCATAGCGCCGGGCTTAATTTCAGCACCGTAGAGATTGGCAATGCCCAGCGTCATTTCGGTCTGGCCGAAGCCTTCGTGGATACGAAGACCCGTAGCCTTTTCAAACTGGTAGAACACCTCAGGGTTCAGCGCCTCGCCGGCGGTGGTTGCGTGATGGATGGAGGACAGGTCGTATTTGCTCAGGTCCTGCTTAATCAGCATCCGGTACATAGTGGGCGGTGCGCAGAAGGTGGTGATATTATACTGCTTGAACATCGGCAGAATCTTTTCTGCATCAAAGCGGTCAAAGTCATAAACAAAGACAGCGCCCTCGCACAGCCACTGGCCGTAAAGCTTACCCCAGAGCGCCTTGCCCCAGCCGGTTTCGGAAATGGTAAAGTGCAAACCGTCCCGCTCGCACAGGTGCCAGTACTTGGCAGTTACATAATGGCCCAGCGCATACTTATAAGAATGGGTGGCCATCTTGGGATAGCCGGTAGTGCCGGAGGTAAAGAGCATCAGCATAGGATCACTGCCGCAGGGGGCATCTTCCGTACGCTCGAAGCGGCGGCTGAAAAGTCCGTACTCTTCATTATAATTATGCCAACCTTTCCGGCTGCCGCCTACCAAAACCTTGGTCAAATTCATACCGGAGGTCTTTTCTGCCAGCTCGACCTGTTCGGCAGTGTTGCCGTCAGCGGTACAGAGCACAGCGCTCACATCTGCCGCTTGGAAGCGGTACACAAAGTCGTGCTCCATCAGCTGATTGGTGGCAGGAATGGCAATAGCGCCCAGCTTATGCAGACCTAAAATAGCGAACCAGAACTGGTAGTGGCGCTTGAGCACCAGCATAACCCGGTCGCCCCGCTTAATGCCCAAGGACTTAAAGTAATTGGCGCTCTGGGAAGAGGCATCCTTCATATCCTTAAAGGTAAAGCGGCGCTCGGTCATATCCTTTGCCACGTGGACCATAGCCAGCTTTTCAGGCTCTCTTCTTGCGATGGCATCTACCGTATCGAAAGCAAAGTTGTAGGTGTCCTCGTCGGAGAAGGTCATTCCCTGGAATACGCCGTTTTCGTCTTCCTTTGCGTTTACAAACTTGTTGCACAGCAGCTTCTGCTCCGGTCTTCCCTTGCGGCTCTGACCAATGTACAGAGGCTGGTCTGTCACATCCGACGCCATAATCATAGACAGGAATACACAGTCCTGACCGTCAACAGCGATCATACCATGCGGCGCGGAGGACTTATAGAAGATCGAATCCCCTTCTCGCAGCACTTCCTCATGGTCGCCTACCTTGATCCGCATAGCTCCCTTGATAACCAGGTCAAATTCCTGGCCGGTGTGGGTGGTGGTGTGGATGGGCTTGTTCTGCAGGTCAGCCGAATACTGATAGGTAACCCAGTAGGGGGTTGCCAGCTTCTTGCGGAACATAGGCGCCATATCCTGAATGGTAATGCCATCCTCGCTGGCAGTTACCAGGCCCTTGCCCCGGCGGGTAACGGTGTAGCCGGAAAGCTTTGCGCTGCGGCCCTCCAGTAAAACGGTGATTTCCACACCGAAAACCTTGGCGCACTTGTGCAGGAAGGTAAAGGGCAGGTCAGTTGTGCCGGTTTCATACTGCCGGTAAATGTCCTCCGCTACCTCCGTCAGCTCAGCCATCTTCTGTGTGCTGTAGCCCAAAATTTCCCGCATACCTCGGATACGGGTTGCGATATCCA
>JAZSKZ010000082.1:0-4209 GCA_045535135.1 Faecousia sp. | reverse complement strand
CCAGCACGCCCATACCGCCCAGCCAATTGCTGAAGCTGCGCCAGTAGAGAATGCCCCGGGGCAGGCTTTCCACATCGGAAAGAATGGAAGCGCCGGTGGTGGTAAAGCCGGAGACGATTTCAAAAAAGGCGTTCACATAGGAGGGAATTGCGCCGGAAAAATAGAAGGGCAGCGCCCCCAAAAGACTAAGGGCAATCCAGCTTGCGCCTACGCAGACCATACCCTCCCGGGGACCAAAATGCTGGGAGGCTTTCCGGCAGAGAAGATAGAGTGTGCCGGAAACGGCGAGCATCATCACAAGCGCCATCAAAAAGCCGTGAACAGCAGCAGTTTCACCGTTAAAGAGACTGATGCCCAGCGCCGGCAGGAGAAAGACTGCTTCAATTGCAATAATTTGGGAAATAAATTTTCCCATCATTTTATAGTTCATAGCTGCCTCGTTTACTGGAAGATATCGTTAAGCTGCTGAAGCACGCCCCGTCCGCTGGTAACAACCACTACCGTATCGCCGGATTGGAATACGGAATCGCCGCCGGGGATTTGGGTTTCGGTTTTGTGGGTAATGCTGGCAATCAGCACATTGGGCTTCAGCTTCATTTGCCGCAGGGGCACACCTAAATTCCGGGTATGCTCGTCCACCAAAAATTCCACAGCCTCTGCCTGCCCGTCAGCAATAGAGTGGACGGACACGGCGGCACCGGTCTGGTTCTGCATCGCCCGGACATAGCGGACGATAATATTGGCGCACAGCTCCCGGGGGCAGACCATACTGCCCAGCGCCATTGTATCGCCGATGGACAGATTCTCTGCCTGACTGATTTTGGTAATGACCTGCGGTACGCCGCTGTTCTGGGCAGAGAGGGAGACTACCATATTGGTGGCATCCTGCCCGGTGAGGGTAACGAGGGCATCGCAGGTGCGAAGCCCCTGGCTTTCCAGCGCATCCTGATTGCTGCAGTTTTCCTGTACCACAGAGCACTTGGGAAGCTGGGCAGCAAGCTCCAAACACCGCTCCGGGTTTCTTTCCAGAATCTTTACGGAAATGCCGTCCTTTTCCAGCTGTTTGGAGAGGTAGTAGCTGACCCGTCCGCCGCCGCACAGAATCACGTTCTGCACCCGGCGGGTGATAATACCTAAATTCTTCATTAGCTTTGCAAGGTGGTCGGTGGGGGCGGTAACGAAGATACGGTCGCCCTCCTTCAGTACGAAATTACCGCTGGGGGCAACGGCGTTGCCTGCCCGGGAAACGGCGCAGACCAGTACTTTACATTTTACAATGCCGGCCATTTCGCTCAGGGGGAGGTTACAGAGCTTACTGCCTTCCTCTACCCGAAGCTCCACGATTTCCGCCCGGCCCTTGGCAAAAGTATCCCGCCGGAGGAAGCCGGGGAATTTGAGAAGACGGGCAATTTCCATAGCGGTCTGCTTCTCGGGATTGACCGTAAGGGACAGAGGGAAGACCTTCCGCATAGACATAACCTGCTCCGTATAGGCAGGATTGCGGATACGGGCGATGGTGTGGAGCTTTTTGTTGATACCGTGGGCAGTCATACAACAAAGAAGGTTTACCTCATCCTCGCCGGTGGTGGCAATAAGCAAATCCGCTTCCTGTACACCTGCGCCCAGCAGTACCTCCATAGAGGCACAGTTG
Organism: Faecousia sp.; assembly: GCA_045535135.1. Taxonomy (GTDB): domain Bacteria; phylum Bacillota; class Clostridia; order Oscillospirales; family Oscillospiraceae; genus Faecousia. The sequence continues at coordinate 2,558 of JAZSKZ010000082.1, read as the reverse complement.
CCGGAGAAGGTCATCGCATCGAACTGCTCCTGCGCCATTTCCAGTACGCCGGCGTTTTGGTCGATGATGGTGATATCGTGGCCTTCGGAAGATAGTTGGCGGGCGAGAGTTCTGCCTATTTTGCCGCCGCCTGCAATGATAATCTTCATAGCATCCTCCTGAGAATAGTGAGATAGTATTGCTATTATAACAGGTTTTCTCCAAAAAGCAATCCCCACGGAAACCGTGGGGATTTCATAGCTTTTAGAGTTCTTCCACATAGGTGATGCCGGGGATGGTTTTCACCAACTCGACGATTTGGAGATGGTTCAAATTTCGGGGTGAGCGCAGGGAAGCAATATAGGCGTGGTCTGCTCCGTCGTTTGCTTCCCGCTGAATATCGGGAACGGTGAGTCCCAACTCCCGGACATTGGAGAGAAATCTTCGCAGGGAAAGCTCCGGGGAAAGCTCCACATAGATCTCTGCCCGGTGGGAGTGCTTGTGCAGCTTATTGTCGATGGCTTGCAGAATGGTCATTACCAAATAGATGGCAAGACCGCCTACGATCGCACCCTCGTAAAAGCCAATGCCCAGCGCCAGACCTACCCCGGCGGCGGCCCAAAGACCGGCGGCGGTGGTAAGACCCTTAATCTGGTTGCGGCGGGTAACGATAATTGTACCTGCGCCCAAGAAGCCGATGCCGCTGACCACCTGCGCCCCAAGGCGCATAGGGTCGCCGGTGGCATAGGCTTGCACAGCGTACTGGTTGGTGAGCATAATGAGACAGGCGCCGGTGCACACCAGCATATATGTACGCATGCCGGCAGGGCGGTTTTTCAGCTCCCGCTCCAATCCCAAAAAACCGCCGATGATTACGGCACATAGGATTCTTATAATAATAGAAAGTAAGGTTAATTCACGGACAGGCATTCTTTACATCCTTTCTAAAATATCTTTTTCCCGGTTTTGGCAGGTAAAGAGAAGCACTTGCTTATCGCTCGCTTCCTCCTGCAGGATGCGAAGGGCGGCGGCAAGCCGGGTATCGTCAAAGCGGACAAGGGCATCGTCCAGTACCAGCGGTGCGGCGGGGCTCAGCACTCGGGCAACCGCCAAACGCAGGGAGAGGTAAAGCTGGTCCACCGTGCCATCGCTGGGCCACAGTGTGCTTTTTAGGTCAATTTCGTCCCGGGTACCTACCTGCACGGAAAAATCGCTGCTGAGAATCAGGCGGTTATAGCGATTGCCGGTAAGCTTTTCAAACAGTGCGCCGGCATTTTGAGAAATGGCAGGGGCAAAGCGGCGCTGCAGTTCGCTTGCGGCCTCAGCAGCGGTTTCCTGGGCGATTGTGAGGGCGCTGTAGTAGTCCTCCAGATGAGAAATCCGGGCATTGACGGCGGTCAGCTCCCGCAAAAGCCCTTCCCGGTCGCCCAGGGCGGAAATCTGCCCCGCATACTGACCCAGACGGGCGTGGAGGGCTTTTAGCTCTAAAGTGATTTCCCCGATGTAACGGGCGGTTTCGGCTTCGGTATAGGTGAGGGTATCCCCGTTTTCCGGGGGCGTGAGGGTCTTTACCACGGAGGAAAGGGCACTCTCGTGAGCCTTGGCCTGAGTGTAGGCTTTTTGTACCTCCTCCAGCTCCTGCCGCAGGCGAAGCTGGTCGTTCCAAGCTGCGAGACTTTCGGAAACGGTGTGGCCCAAGGTGAGCGACTCCATCGCCGCCATCAGTGCCGCCTTTTCTTTTTCCAGTGCGGCAAGGGCGTCGTTGTAGTCGTTCTCTGCTTCTTTATATGCGCACTCTGCCTGTAAATATGCCTCGGCAAGGGAGGTCCACTGCTCCGGGGGGAGCGTGCCGTAGGGGCGGCAGATTGCCGCCTGCTTTTCCTTTTCGGCGACAGTATTCTTGCGGTAGAGGGCAGAGTACAAAACAGAGAGTCCCCCAAACAGCGGCAGCAGCGCTATGTTTACAAAGGCAAAGGCAATGCCTGCCAGCAAAAAGCACAGGGCGGCTATCAGAAGATAAGGGGCGGGTTTGCCGCCCTTTTCGAAGGCTTCCCGGTCGGCTTCTGCTTTTTCTGCCGCTTCGGCGGCGGAGAGTCCTGCAAAGGGGGCAGGTACTTCCGGGGCGGAGGGGGCAGGGGGGGCTTCTTTTGCCTGCAGAAGCGCCCATTTTTGCTGTAAATCTCCCAAGCTTGCCAGCTTGTACCGGGTTTCCTCGGCAGTGGGGAGACCCGCGCACTGTACAGACAGGTCTTCCGCCTGACGGTGCAGACGGGAGAGCTCCTCCCGGGCAGAGAGCAGGAGAGATTGCTCCTTTTTCGCCTTTTCGTAGGCGAGGGTTTCTTCGTGGATGTGAAGTCTGCGAAGGCTTTCTTCCAGTGTCTTTTCCCGCATTTCGGCATCTTGCTGCCGGGCGGTCAAATCATCGATTTGGGAAAGCTTCTCCTGCAGGGCATTTTTCTGCATTTCCGCTTGGGGAAGAAGACCGGTTTTATTATGGCGGCAATGGTTGCGCAGGTCCTTGAGGGAAGTCGGAGGCCAAGCGGTCTTAGGAAGACAAGTGTTAACTACAACTCCTTGGG
>JAZSKZ010000070.1:0-16629 GCA_045535135.1 Faecousia sp. | reverse complement strand
TCTATGTGGAGGACCACTGCAAGGCCATTGATCTTATTATCCACAAAGGCAGAGTGGGGCAGGTGTATAACATCGGTGGCCACAATGAGATGCGGAACATCGATATCGTCAAGCTGATTTGCAAGGCGCTGGACAAGCCGGAAAGCCTCATTACTTATGTGGCGGACCGCAAGGGCCACGATATGCGCTATGCCATTGACCCCACAAAAATCCACGAGGAACTGGGCTGGCTGCCGGAGACCAAATTCGCCGACGGCATCCAGAAAACCATCCGTTGGTATTTGGATAATAAGACTTGGTGGGAGACGATTATCTCCGGCGAATACCAAGACTACTACGAAAAGATGTACGGAAACCGCGCTGTGGCGGGTGTGTAAGAATTTAAGTAAGAGAGGGATTTCTTATGTCTGCATTTGATAACGCAACTTTAATGATTACCGGCGGCACCGGCTCTTTCGGCTCTACGGTGCTGAAGCATTTTCTTCAGTCCGATCTGAAGGAAATCCGCATTTTCTCCCGGGATGAGAAAAAACAGGACGATATGCGCCATGAGCTGCAGGCGAAGCACCCGGAATATGCAGGGAAAGTTAAATTCCATATCGGCGATGTGCGTAATGCCCGCTCCGTGCAGGATGCTATGTGGGGCGTGGACTATATTTTCCACGCAGCGGCCCTGAAGCAGGTGCCCTCCTGCGAGTTTTTCCCTATGGAGGCTGTGCGTACCAATGTGGAGGGCACAGACAATGTGCTCCACGCCGCCATCGATGCGGGTGTTAAGCGGGTAGTGTGCCTGTCTACCGACAAGGCGGCTTATCCCATTAACGCTATGGGTATCTCCAAAGCGATGATGGAGCACGTGATTTACGCCAATGCCCGTGTGGCGGCAGAGCGGGGAAATACCACCATCTGCTGCACCCGTTACGGCAATGTAATGTGCTCCCGGGGCAGCGTGATTCCGCTTTTTATTGACCAGATTAAGAGCGGAAAGCCCATTACCATCACCAATCCCGATATGACCCGCTTCCTTATGAATTTGGACGAGGCGGTGAAGCTCGTTATGTTTGCTTTCCAGCACGCCAATCCTGGCGACCTGTTTATCCAAAAGGCAGATGCTTCCACCATTGGCGACTTGGCAAAGGCGGTGCAGAAGCTGTTCGGCGACACCGGCACAAATGTTATCGGTACCCGCCACGGCGAAAAGCTGTATGAAACCTTGATGACTCGGGAGGAGCGCCTCCGCAGTGAGGATATGGGCAACTACTACCGAGTAGCGGCAGACAACCGGGACCTGAACTACGATAAGTTCGTGGTAAAGGGACGGGTGGAAACCCAGGCAGACGAAAGCTACACCTCCCACAATACCAGACGCCTGGATGTGGAGGGAACAGTACAGAAAATCCTGACCACCGACTATGTCCGTGAGGCATTGCAGGGTTGGGAGGTTAAGTGATGAATATTCTAATTACGGGTGCCAAAGGGTTTGTGGGAAAAAACCTTGTGGAAACCCTGAAAACCTTGGCGGACGGCAGAAATAAGACCCGCCCGGGTCTATCCGTAGGCGAGATCTACGAATACGATATCGATACCCCTGCGGAGCTTCTGCCGGAATATTGCGCCAAGGCGGACTTCATTTTTAACTTGGCCGGCGTAAACCGCCCCCAGAACAACGAAGAATTTATGCAGGGCAATTTCGGTTTTGCGTCCACCTTGCTGGACACCCTGAAAGCGGTAGGGAATAAGGCACCTGTTATGCTTTCTTCCTCTATTCAGGCCACTCTGATCGGCCGTTACGGCCAGTCGGACTATGGCAAAAGCAAGCTGGCAGGGGAGGAGCTGTTCTTCCGTTACGGCGAAGAAACCTGCGCACAGGTGCTGGTGTACCGCTTCCCGAATTTGTTCGGCAAGTGGTGCAGACCCAACTATAATTCTGCCGTGGCCACCTTCTGCCACAACAAGGCAAACGACCTGCCCATTACTGTCAATGACCCGGCTATCGAGCTGGAGCTTCTGTACATCGACGATTTGATTGACGAAATGTTGGATGCTTTGGAGGGCATACCCCATCGCTGCAACTACGACGGGCTGACCCCCGTGGCGGCAAAAGACGGACGCTACTGCTATGCGCCTGTTACCCATAAGGTAACCTTGGGGGAGATTGTAACGCTCCTTGACAGTTTTGTTGACCAGCCGCAGAGCCTTATGATGCCGAAAATTCCTGCCGGCAGCTTTGGTAAAAAGCTTTATTCCACCTACCTTTCTTATTTACCTAAAGAAAAGGTGGCGGTAAAGCTTAAAATGAACGAGGATGCCCGGGGCAGCTTTACGGAGCTGATGAAAAGCGCAGATTGCGGTCAGTTTTCTGTAAATATCTCCAAACCCGGCATTACAAAGGGTGAGCACTGGCACCATACCAAATGGGAGTACTTTATTGTGGTGTCCGGCCGGGGACTGATTCAAATGCGGAAAATCGGCACCAATGAGGTGCTGGAATTCCCGGTATCCGGCGACGAAATTCAGGCTGTGCATATGCTTCCCGGCTATACCCATAACATTATTAACCTGAGCGAAACGGAGAATTTGGTAACCGTTATGTGGGCAAACGAGAGCTTTGACCCCCAAAAACCGGATACTTTTTTTGAAAAGACCGTACAGTAAGGAGAATGAAGATGGCAACCTTCAAAAATAACGGGAAACTGAAGCTGCTCATTATTGTGGGCACTCGGCCGGAGATTATCCGTCTGGCGGCGGTGATTCAGAAATGCCGGCAGTATTTTGATACCATTCTTGCCCATACGGGACAGAATTACGACTATAATCTAAACGGCATTTTCTTCCGGGATTTGGGCCTTGCTGACCCGGAGGTGTATTTAAATGCCGTGGGTAACAGTCTGGGCGAAACCATGGGTAATATTATCGCCAAGTCCTATGATCTGATGGCGGAGATTAAGCCGGATGCGGTGCTGGTGCTGGGTGATACCAACAGCTGTTTGTCTGTGATCGGCGCTAAACGGCTGCACATTCCTATTTTCCATATGGAAGCCGGCAACCGCTGCAAGGATGAGTGCCTGCCTGAGGAAACAAACCGCCGGATTGTGGACTTTATCTCCGATGTGAATCTTGCCTATTCCGAGCACGCCCGCCGGTATTTGGCGGACTGCGGTCTCCCCAAGGAGCGGACCTTTGTTACCGGCTCGCCTATGGCGGAGGTGCTGCATAATAACCTTTCCCAAATTGAGGGCAGCGACATTCACAGCCGTCTGGGTCTGCAAAAGGGAAGATATATCCTGCTTTCTGCCCACCGGGAGGAGAATATCGATACGGAGAAGAACTTTGTAAGCCTCTTTACCGCAATCAATGCGATGGCGGAGAAGTACGATATGCCTATTCTCTATTCCTGCCATCCCCGGAGCAAAAAACGGCTGGAAGCCAGCGGCTTCAAGCTGGACAAGCGGGTGATTCAGCACGAGCCTTTGGGCTTCCACGACTATAACTGCCTGCAAATGAATGCCTTTGCGGTGGTGTCCGATTCCGGCACGCTACCGGAGGAGAGCAGCTTCTTTACATCTGTTGGACATCCCTTCCCGGCGGTGTGTATCCGCACTTCTACGGAGCGTCCCGAGGCGCTGGATAAGGGCTGCTTTGTGCTGGCAGGTATCGATACCGACAGCCTGCTGCAGGCAGTGGATACGGCTGTTCAGATGAATTTGGACGGGAATTTAGGTATCCCCGTTCCCGACTATGTGGAAGAAACGGTGTCCACAAAGGTGGTAAAGATTATCCAAAGCTATACCGGCGTTGTAAACAAAATGGTATGGCGTAAATAATGCATTTTGTCGGGGTAAGCCTTCGCTTACCCCGGTATTTTTTGTGCAGTTTTCCTAAAAAAGCGCAATTATTCTTGTGTGGGAATATGTAAAAGCGGCGAAACAAAAAACTTTTTGGCAAAATATGCTAAATGCTCAAATTATTATTAAAATTACGCCGAAATATTGATAAAATAACGATAAAAATGCTATAATACAGAAAAAGCTTCTGTGTAGAAAGGACACCTATGGACCATATTGATGTCAAAATTTTAGATTGCTTAACCAAGGATGCCCGCATGAATGCATCGCAAATCAGTCAGCGGGTCAATTTGTCTATTTCTGCCGTTATTGAGCGGATGAAAAAGATGGAGGCCTCCGGCTTAATCAAGGGCTACACGGCAGTGATTGATGAGAAGCTGGCGGGTTTTAATGTGCAGGCGCTTATCTCCATCCGTTTGGAGCATCCCAAGTATAACGGGGAGTTTAACAGACTGATGTGCAGCCACGAGCATGTTATGGAGTGCTTCTACATCACCGGCGACTTTGACTATATCGCCCGTATTGGCGTTGCATCCTCGGAGGAGCTGACAAAGGTACTTAATGAAATTAAGCAGATTCCCGGTGTGTCCCTTACCCGAACCTATGTGGTGCTGGACAACATTAAGCAAAGCACCCCTACAATTTGTAAGTAAACGGCAAGACCGTTTCAAATATTTGGCAATTAAATTTGCTGTAAACAGGAGGATTTCTTATGATTATCGGTATTCCCAAGGAAATTATGCACGACGAGGCCCGCGTATCCGCAACTCCCGACTCCGTTAAGAAGTATGTAGCTGACGGCCACAAGGTTCTGGTAGAAAAAGGCGCAGGTGTTGGCGCACAGTGCGCTGACGCTGACTACGCCGCTGCCGGCGCAATTATGTGCGACACCGCTCAGCAGGTTTATGACGAGGCTGAACTGATCCTGAAGGTTAAGGAGCCCCTGTTCAACGAGCAGACCGGTAAGCACGAAGTAGATATGATGCACGCCGGCCAGTACTTAATCACCTTCATTCACCCCGCTGCACCTGTAAACCACAAGATGGTAAAGCATATGGCAGAAGCCGGCGTTATCAGTATGGCTATCGAAGGTGTGCCCCGTATTTCCCGCGCACAGTCCATGGACGCACTGACCTCCATGAGTACCTGCGCAGGCTACAAGGGTATGCTGATGGCAGCTTCTGATTTGACCAAATTTATCCCCATGATGCCCACCGCCGCCGGTATGATCAAGCCCTGTTATGTGCTGATCGCCGGTGTAGGCGTTGCCGGCCTGCAGGCTCTGGCAACTGCTAAGCGTTTGGGCGCTAAGACTTACGCTATCGATATTCGTCCCGCTGCCGCAGAGCAGGCTACCTCTCTGGGCGCTAAGCTGGTAGAGTCCGGCGTAGATCCTGCACTGGCAATCGGTCAGGGCGGCTATGCTTTGGAGCTGCCTGAGGACGTATTGGCTGCTGAGCGTGAGCTTCTCGCCAAGGTACTGCCTGAGATGGATGTTGTATTCCTGTCTGCGCTGGTTCCCGGCCGTCTGGCTCCCATCCTCATTACCGAAGATATGGTTAAGCTGATGAAGCCCGGCTCTGTTATCGTGGATATCGCCATCGACCAGGGCGGTAACTGCGCCATCACGCCTGCCGGTGCCCGTGAAGTTAAGCACGGCGTCATTCTGGAAGGCATTAAGAACATCCCCGGTATGCTGGCTGAGTCCTCCACCTTTATGTACGCTGCCAATATGTACAATCTGGTGAAGTATCTGACCAAGGACGGCACCCTGAATCTGGACGAGAGCGACGATATCGTCAGCGGCATGTTGACCACCAAGGACGGCAAGGTCGTCCACGCCGGCGCTCTGGCAGCTATGGGAGAATAAGCATGAATCCTATACTGCTGGTAGTTATTTTTGTGGCATCTGCGGTTTTGGGCTATATGATCATCCGCAATGTGCCGGCACTGCTGCACACACCCCTTATGTCCGGCATGAATGCGCTGTCCGGCGTAACGGTGCTGGGCGCTATCATTGCCGCCTTTGCAGCGAAAGGCTGGCTGTCCATTGCTTTGGCCCTGGCGGCCTGCGTGATTGCCATGGTCAACGTGGCCGGTGGCTTTGCACTGACCCATAAGATGCTCAGCAGCTTTGTGAAGAAGGGAGCGAAGAAGGATGAATGATTATCTTTACTATGCTCTCTGCGGTGTCTGTGTAGGCGCCGTTCTTCTGGGCATTAATATGATGAGCAAGGTAAAGAGCTCGGTAAAGGGTAACGGTCTTTCCGCTATCGCCATGGTCTTTGCCATTGCGCTGATATTCTTCCTGAATGTTAAGGCAGCAGGAATCCCCGTAATTGTGGCAATTTTGCTGTCGCTGGCTGTCGGTACGGTTATCGGCATCCATATCGCATCAAAGGCAAAAATGATCACAATGCCTCAGCTTATCGCTCTGCTCAACGGCTTAGGCGGCGGCGCATCCGCACTGGTTGCGGCTGTCACGGCCGTGGACGGCGGCGTTCCTCCCTTTGAGGCAGCTACCGCCGGTCTTGCTCTGGCAATCGGTGCGCTGACCCTTACCGGCAGCTTGATCGCCGCCGGCAAGCTGGCCCGTATTTTGGACGCAAGACCCAAGAGCCTGCCCTGCCACAGCCTGATTATGGGCGTGCTGGCAGTGCTGACTGTGGCGGGTATCGTTTTGCAGACTATTTCCTCCGGCGCATGGGCTATTTTGGTTTCTGTTTTGTCCCTCGCCCTCGGTGTTGTATTTGTAATGCGTGTGGGCGGCGCAGATATGCCTATTACTATTTCGCTTCTGAACGCCCTCTCCGGCGTAGCAGGCGGCATTGCCGGTATGGCTATCAATGAACCTCTACTGGTTGCTGTTGGCGGTATTGTCGGCGCTTCCGGCCTGATCCTGACCCAGGATATGTGTAAGGCTATGAACCGGAAGCTGGTGGCTATCCTCACCGGCAAGACTACTGCCACTGCGCCTGTTGCCAAGGTAGAGAAGAAGGAAGCTGCTCCCGCAAAGCCTGCGAAGCTTACGGAGGCTGCTGTGGGCAGCACACTACAGAATGCCAAGAAGGTAATCATTGTTCCCGGCTACGGCATGGCGCTTTCTCAGGCACAGGCCGATGTTGCGGCACTGGCTTCTGTGCTGGAAAGAAAGGGCGTGGAGGTAAAGTTTGCCATCCACCCCGTTGCAGGCCGTATGCCCGGACATATGAGCGTCCTGCTTTGCGAAGCGGACATTGATTACGAAAAGCTTTACATGATGGAAGACATCAATGATGACTTCGCTTCCTGTGATCTTGTAGTAGTTATCGGCGCAAATGACGTAACCAACCCTGCAGCCAACACCGCAGAAGGCACTCCTATTTACGGTATGCCTGTGCTGGATGTGGAAAAAGCACCTATGACGGTGTTCTGCAACTTCGACACCAAGCCCGGCTATGCCGGCGTACCCAATCCTCTTTATGAGGCAGACAATGTACTTTTGATGCTTGGCGATGCCAAGGAATCTGTGCAGAAGCTGCTTGGCTATGCAGAGGGCACGAAGGCTGCCGCTCCTCAAGTGGAAGCTGCCCCGGAGTCCGGGAAGCTGACCGTAGACGCAGTTGGCGGTACTTTGCAGAGTGCGAAGAAAGTAATTATTGTTCCCGGCTACGGCATGGCGCTTTCTCAGGCACAGGCCGATGTGGCACGGCTGGCAAGCGTTCTGGAACGCCGCGGTGCGGAAGTGAAGTTTGCGATCCACCCCGTTGCAGGCCGTATGCCCGGTCATATGAGCGTACTGCTTTGCGAGGCGGACATTGATTACGAAAAGCTGTACATGATGGAAGACATCAATGATGACTTCTCCTCCTGCGATCTTGTAGTAGTTATCGGCGCAAATGACGTAACGAACCCTGCAGCCAACACCGCAGAGGGAACGCCCATCTACGGTATGCCTGTGCTGGATGTGGAAAAGGCACCTATGACGGTGTTCTGTAATTTCGACACCAAGCCCGGCTATGCCGGCGTACCCAATCCTCTTTACGAGGCAGACAATGTGCTTTTGATGCTTGGTGATGCCAAGGAATCTGTGCAAAAGCTGATTGCTTATGCAGAAGGTACGAAGGTTGCCGCTCCTCAGGCAGAAGCAGCACAGGAAGCTGCAAAGCTTAGCTTGGATGGCGTTGGCGCTACTTTGCAGAATGCCAAGAAAGTGATCATTGTTCCCGGCTACGGCATGGCGCTTTCTCAGGCGCAGGCAGATGTGGCACGGCTGGCAAGCTCCTTGGAGCGCCGTGGCGTGGAGGTAAAGTTTGCCATCCACCCCGTTGCAGGCCGTATGCCCGGCCATATGAGTGTTCTGCTCTGTGAAGCCGATATCGATTACGAAAAGCTTTACATGATGGAAGATATCAATGGAGAATTTGCTTCCTGTGATCTGGCCGTGGTGATTGGTGCCAATGACGTAACCAACCCTGCAGCCAATACCGCAGAGGGCACACCCATCTATGGTATGCCTGTTCTGAATGTAGAGGATGCACCTAAGGCTGTGTTCTGTAACTTCGATACCAAGCCCGGCTATGCCGGTGTGCCCAATCCCCTGTATGACGCGGACAATGTTCTGCTGTTGCTGGGCGATGCCAAGGAATCGGTATCGAAGCTGCAAAGCTATCTGGCTTAACCCAATAAATAATAGCGAAACCCCGAAGCGAAAGCTTCGGGGTTTTTGCTTTCAAATAATGGGAAAAAGGACGGGCAGGGGAGAATAGGCTTTGGCAGGAGGTGTTATTTATGCTCGCCGCTGTTTGGCTGATTCTAAGCTCGCTCATGTATTCTCTGCAGCTTTCCACGGGCAGCTTTCCCAAGCCATTGACAGAAGAGGAAGAACGGCACTATCTTGCCTTGTCGGCAAAAGGGGACTTGGAGGCGCGCAATGTGCTGATTGAACGCAATTTGCGTCTTGTTGCCCACATTATGAAAAAATACTACGCGCAGACAGCTGATCAGGAGGATTTAATTTCCATCGGTACCATAGGCCTTATAAAGGGAATAACCACCTTTGACAGCAGCAAAGGGGCACGCCTTGCCACCTATGCCGCCCGCTGTGTGGAAAATGAAATACTTATGTATTTTCGCAGTCAGAAAAAGAACAGTCAGGATGTTTCTCTGTCGGACTATATAGAAACGGGAACAGACGGGGCGGCGCTTTCCCTTATGGATGTGGTCAGCGGCGAAGAGGACCTGCTGGAGCAGGTAAATAAGCGGCAGCTTCTGCAGAAAGTATGCCGTGCGGTGGATACCTGCCTGACGCCGCAGGAAAAAGAGGTGATTCTGCACCGCTACGGTTTGGGCGGTTATACTGCCAAACGGCAGAGGGAGGTGGCTCAGCGAATCGGCATCTCCCGCAGCTATGTGTCCCGAATTGAAAAAAAGGCGCTGCAAAAGCTTCGTCAGGCGCTGGAGGAATGAAAAAGTCGGCAGTGAATTTCACTGCCGATTTTTAATGTGGAGCTTATCCAGTATGATACAAAGCAGGATACCTACGCCGATATATAGGACCATACCGCCTGTAAATGCCGGATTATAAACACTGCGAATGTAATACGTGGGGGGAAACAGAGCTTGCAGCAACCACTGTGTCTTAAAATCTAGGAAGATGGGGCAAAGGCATAGCATTGTTACCGTTATCATGGGGGTTATCGTACCAAGCAGGCGCTGCCCTCGAAAAATACGGCGGATGACCATAGCAAAAATGCATACACTCAGAATAAAGAGTGGCAGAAGCACCAATTCCCGGGAAAGGGGGACGCTTAACCCGGATATCAGCAAAGCAAGAAACCCGATTAAGGCGATGTTGCCCACGGCAATATACTGGCACAGGAATTCTGCAACAGGTGCCCTTTTTGCAGGCACCCAGGAGAATGTTCCGCGAATGCAGTCTTCTGTGTAGTATATAGCAGCAGCCAGACCGCAAAGGGTAACTACTACTGCCAAAAGTCCCCGCACAGGGGAGAGCAGATAGTTTTTGCCGGCGGGGTTGTCCGTCTGATAGGCGTAGTCAAAAAGATGACCGTCGATAATCACGGACTTATAATAGTTCAGGAACGTTTGGTCAGGAACATCCTGCAATTCAGGGTGGTTTTGCCGGATGTGCTGCAAATAAATCTCCTCTGAGAGATAGGAAAAAACCGTACCGGTAAGCTTCTCCCGAACAAGCAGAGTCGTGATATTTTTCTCCCTCTCCAATATTCGCACAAAGGCGTTTTTGGCAGTGGGGGATTTTACAAAGGCGCAGAGCTTTATTTGCAGGTTTGATGCGAAAATCCAAGCGCCATCTGCCTTGCCGTAGACAACCATCGATTCCGCCTCTTCGGGGGTGCGGCAGATGTGAAAACGGATAAGCTGACTGTCGGATAGGAGATCTGCGGTGATTCTCTGTGCCAGCGGGTCATTCGCGTCTTCCGCGGCGAGGGCAATGTTTATGACGCCACCGCTATCCCGTACAGACAGGCTGTAGAAAAATACCAGCACAGGAATAAGCAGACAAATCGCTAAATAAGTGGGCTTTTTGTACAGGCGTTTCGTCAGCAGAGCGAACCATTTGATTAATTTCATACGCTACCTCCCTGAAGTTGTTTCCGGCGAACAAAAAAGGAAAACGCCAAGAAGGCACAGCCATACAAGATGAGCAGACAGCAATGAAAAAGAGAGGGGGTGCCGGTCAGACAGGCAGAAAACTGCTGCAAAGCCAGCCCGGTGGGAAGGTGCATGGCAAGCTGTTGCATACGTGTGGGGAAGAAGAAGGGCGGATACAGACAGCCTGACACAAAGCACAGGGCCATAGTGATAAAAAACTGGGACAAAATGCCGGAAATATAATCCCGGGCAAACTGAAACAGGAAAAAGCTCAGGGCAGACAGCGCGAAAAACGCCGGCAGTGCGTAGAGGAGGGATGACGGTGCAAGAACGACAACATCTAAGAGCGCAAGTAACAGAAATACACCTGCAATGGGCACCAGTAAAAACAGAAAGAAAAGGAGGAACTCGCATAATAGCTGTTTTTCCGGGGAGCAGAAACCTACACAGAGGATTCTCATAAGACTCATATCCTTTTTTATCAAAAAAGGCGCAAAAGTGAGGCAGCACAGCAAAGTCAGCACAACACTCAAACCGCAAAGCAGATACTGGTCCAAGGCGAGCCCCTTGGCTATGCCCAGCTCTTCGGCACGGTAAATCTTGCTGCGTGTTAGAAGATGACGCACGTAATCCGCACTGAGATTAAGACCATTTACGTTGCTGCCGAAAGCTTTCAAGGCACCAACAAAGCCGTAATAGCCCTTTTGGGTGGCCAGAAGCATTCGTTCAACGATGCCGGTAATTTCCTCTTTGAAGATTGTTGTAAAATCCGAAGAGCCTGGGGAACTGTAAAAAGTAAGCGGTGTGAAATGACCGGAGAAGGCGGCGTTCATAAATCCGTCGGGCACAACAACATAAGCAGATACGGCACCCTGCGCCAAAGCCTCCTGTGCCGCTTCCTCTTCCATAGGGATGAGTTCCAGGCTGTAACGGGTGGCATCCATCATTTGCAGGGCTGCAAGGCCCAGCTCCAGATAGGAATCGCCAACGGTGCCTACAACGCCGATTTTGAAACGGGTTTGTGTTTCGCTTTCTGCGTATTGGGTAACGGAAAAGAAAGCGATGCCCAAACAGGAAAACAGAATTCCCGTAACACAGACAATACCGGGCAGCAGGCGCAGAGCCCGCTTCCATTGAGAAATAAGATACTTTTTCATATCACAAATTGGCTACCAGGTGAGCGAGGTCCCCATCGTAGACAAAAGGAACCAGCCTGCCGTTTTTAAGAATATAGGTTTTATCACACAGGGCGATTTCTTCGGTGTCATGCGTGGCAAGCAGCAGAATACCACCGCTTTCCCGGTAGCTGCGGAGATATGCGGCAATTTCCTGCTTGCAGGAAAGGTCCAGAGCGGCGGTGGGCTCGTCTAAAAGCAAAACCTGCGGATTGCGGGCCATGGCACAACCGATGCTCAGCCGCTTTTTCATACCGCCGGAGAGCTTGCGCACCGGCTTATGAAGAAAATCCCCAATCCCTAAAAGGGACAGAACACCTGTCTGCAACTCCTGCTGTAGGGCGTGTTTGTCATACCATAGAAGGAGGTTATCCCGGGCGGTCAGCTCCTCCATTAAAGGAGTTCCCTGAGGAACATAGCCTATACGGCAGGTGTCGCCCGCGGCGTTCGTACCGTCTAAAAGAAATTCTCCCGAGTCCATTGGCAATATACCTGCAAGAATAGACAAAAGCGTAGATTTTCCACTGCCGTTGCTTCCCAAAATGCCGATGCAGCTACCGCTTTGCGCAGTGAGACAGACATCCTGAAGAACGGATGCTTTGCGAAAGCTTTTGGAAATGTTTTTAATGAGAAGTTCCATTACGATCTCCTAGATAAAAGGAATGGCGCTGAATGATCAGCGCCAAACCGTATTTCATTTTAACCGAGTAAGGCTCCAAACAGAGATTGCGGAACGCCTGCGTCCAATAACCGATTAAGAAGCGTCTCCAAATTGATGCTGGCTAACCAGTTTTGAAGGGCTATCTGATTGTTCACATCAATGGTATCAGAGGGGACAGAGATGTTGCCCGGAGTGGTTTCCTTGCCGCTTATCTGGATTCCCAGCAACAAGTCCTTATTCAAATAGGCGTCAATACCAACCTTGGCATCTGCGGTTGTGGAATCCCAAGACAGTTCCAGAGAAAGATCCAAAGGCTGACCTAAGAGGGCTTGGAGGGTAAACTCGTTGGGAGTGATAGTTAGCGTGCCCTTCTTTTCGTTGCCGGAGACCTTAATGTCCGCAAGGGTGAACTGATTACCCGCAGTGGTCATTAAAAGCTGATAGGTGCCGTTTTCTCCACGCAAGGCAATCATGGAATCCCCGGAGTAAAGAGAAATGTCGGTCTTTCCCTCGGCAACAATGTACTGAACATCTACCGTAGCGGTGTCGTTCTCAAGGAGTGCCAGCTTGCGACCCACAATGTTGTTTTGCTCATCTACATAGGTTACAAGATAAAGTACCTCTGTGGTATCATAATCGGTATCTGCCTGCAGGGTGGACAGAAGTGCGTCAATGCTTGCCTCATAGTTTGTGCTGTCGGGCAGCATACCCTTGATGGTCGCATCCTTTTTCGCTTCGGTCAAAACAGAAATCAGAATGTCCGCTGCGATTTTTTCAGTAATCTTGCAGGTATAAGCGGTAAGTGTAATGTCTGTGCCGTTGACGGTAAAGGGGGCTTTTTCCTTGGTAACATCGGTTATGCCTTTGTAAGCCAGCTGAATGTACTTCATCAGCAGATTGTTCAGCGCTTTGCCTTGAGGAAGCTTGAGGCTTTCCAGCATAGTCGTAATACCGCTGCCGGTTACGGCACCGACAGCACTGTCTGCACCACCGCCCATAGCAGAGGCATCAAGCTTGATGTACTTATTACTCCATTCGGGCAAAGCAATATACAGTACACTGCTAGCCATATTGGCCACAATGTCCATAGAGACAATGTTTTTACCGTTCAGGCCGAGACCAATTACTTCCTTCATCAAATCGCCATTTGACTGAAGGTCATAGGAAAGACTAAGCTTTTTAAGCCAAGTAAGATCCACGCCCTCGGGGATATTACCGCCCAGCAGGGAAAGCAAGCTGTCGCCTGGGGTAATATCAATTGAGCCGGATGCGGCTAAATTGGAAGTACCGGTGGAGGTGTTGGCGGTAAGTGTGTCCACAAGCTTCTGCCATTGGGCTGTTTCAAGCTTTGCATACTGCTCGGAAACACTGCCTGTACTGCCGCCGCCACAGGCGCATAAAGACAGCGTTAAAAGCAGAGCAAGGAAGAATGAAAGAAATTTTTTCATGTTCGTCTAGGATATAGTTACCTATATCGACTCCTTTCTACGATTATACAGTTATCTGCATACTATAAATATAGCACGAAGACTATAAAAATGCAACCGCCATTGTGTGGAAATTCCGCGACGGGAAAGTTTGTTATCGGCGACGGAAATGGCATAGAGGGGCAGAATAAAACAGCAGGATTGAAAGTATACTGAAATGTGGAGTGGAGCTTCGCAGCAAAACGGAGCATATACCGATTTTTAAAGCAATGTAAAACCTGATGGTGAAGTATCGCAGCAAGTCCGTTATTCTTGAACTTATTGAGCATTTTAATGAAGTGGAAACAGAGAAAACAGACCAAAAATTTTTTAAAAACAGTATTGACAAACAGGGAAATAAGTGGTATCATATCGTCAGTATTATTGCAGTATGCGGTATTAGCACTGTTTGTGAATGGGAAACCATCTGTGATACAACGATTATTCGGAATGTGAGGTACTTAATATGAAAAAGTTATATGTGGCTCCCGATGCAGATATCGTCCGTTTTGTTGCTGAGGAGCGGATGGCAGATACCCCCGAGGAGTCCCTCGTTGGTGGCAATGTAAACGGCGGCTGGAACGGCGGCTGGGACGGCGGCTGGGACGACTAATATTATGCAATCCTTTGCTGCGGCACTCTATAGAGTGCCGCAGTCTATTTTTGGCATATTGCACAAAAAATCCATAAAAATTTGTGCATTTCGCCACATTGCGGTTTGGAAATATTTGTGGTATTATACTATCATCCGGGCGTATTACACCTACTCCACCAATATAGGTGTAATCCGTCAATAATAAGGAGGATTAAATCCGTTTGACTCACGGTGCGGCATAGTGGAGACATGTCGTAATACCTTTGCTGTTTTACCCGGCACTGGTGAGAGTACACGCGAGGATTCGGTGTACTTAGAGTTAGAAAGCTATGGCAACTGTATCCCTGAGAGGCGTGAAGAAGCTCTATCCCTTCACTGCCGACGACGCAAGAGAAAGAAAGAAGCTGGACAAGAAGAAGAGAAAGAAGGAAGAAGCCCTTGGCATTGAAAAGCCCAAGGTGAACCTGCAGATTACCGAAAAAGGTGTGGTAGCTGTTCAGGAATTCAACCTGGAGATTGCCGATAAGGAATTCATCGTTCTGGTTGGACCTTCCGGTTGTGGTAAGTCCACCACTCTCCGTATGATTGCCGGTCTGGAAGAGATCACCGAAGGTGAAGTTTTTATCGGTGACCGCCGCGTGAATGAAGTGGCCCCCAAGGACCGCGACATCGCAATGGTTTTCCAGAACTACGCTCTGTACCCCCATATGACTGTTTACGAGAACATGGCATTTGCTATGAAGCTCCGTCATATGCCCAGAGCTGAAATCGACCGCAAGGTTAGAGAAGCTGCTGAGATTTTGGACATCACCCCCCTGCTGAACCGTAAGCCCAAGGCTCTGTCCGGTGGTCAGCGTCAGCGTGTGGCTATCGGCCGCTGCATCGTTCGTAACCCCAAGGTTATGTTGATGGACGAGCCGCTCTCCAACTTGGACGCCAAGCTCCGTAACCAGATGCGTGCTGAGCTGCTGCTGCTCCGTGAGCGTATCGATACCACCTTTATCTATGTTACCCACGACCAGATCGAGGCTATGACTCTGGGCGACCGTATCGTCATTATGAAGGACGGTTTCATCCAGCAGGTTGGTACGCCTCAGCAGGTTTTCCATCATCCCTTCAACCTGTTCGTTGCTGGCTTCATTGGCTCTCCCCAGATGAATATCTTCGAGAAGGCCAAGCTGGTTAAGGTTGACGGCAAGTACGCTGTTGAACTTCACGGCTACACCGTTGTTCTCCCCGAGGACAAGCAGGAGCGTCTGGCACAGAACAATGTATCCGAGCAGGATGTGAAGCTGGGTCTGCGTCCCGAGCACATCGACCTGTCTGGGGATGGCACTGGCGTTGAGGGTGTTATCTCTGTTCACGAAATGATGGGTTCCACCGTGCACCTGCACGTGATTATCGACGGTGTTGACTACGTTGTAGTTATCGACATCTCCAACATGACCTTTAATGAGGTTAAGAAGCTGTCCTCCGGTGCTACTATTAAGTTGGTATTCGGCGGCAACAACTGCCACATCTTCGGCGTGGAGACCGGCGAGAATCTGGAAGGCTACATCGGAACCAAGGCTTAAACTATTTCTTCCTCCGCAGTGCATTGCACTGCGGAGGATTTTTTAAAGCTTTACAATGATTGGGATTTTATCTAAAAACTGGGGAAATACCCGGTATGGAAATGTTAAATTTTCTGTTTTTTCACCCAATCCCTTGACAAATGACCCAAAACATATTACTCTTTACTAAGAGAAATGACCGGCGTGGTGTTTTTCGGCACTGCACCGGTTATCCTTTTTTCTGTATACTATTTTATTCCGCAGAATAGGAGTTTTATTATGAAATACAATTGCCTGGATATTCTGAAATGGACAGAAGCACAACTGAAATATACCCAGGACGTATCTCTGCGTGAGGCAACTGCGCAGGAGCTTCACGGCGCATTGGGTACGGCCGTAATGATGGCAATTTCCGACAATTGGAGCCATAGCAAGCATGCCCGTATGCATCAGCGGAAGGCCTACTATATTTCCGCAGAGTATCTCATTGGACGGCTGGTTTACAGCAACCTCTATAATATGGGTATTCTGGATGAAATGAAGAAGCTTTTTGCAGAGCGTGGCGTGGATTTGGCTGTGCTGGAGGATATTGAAGATGCGGCTTTGGGCAACGGCGGTTTGGGTCGGCTGGCTGCGTGCTTCTTGGACTCTGCCGCCAGCACCAACATTCCGCTTTCCGGCTACGGTCTGCGTTACCGTTTTGGCCTGTTTAAGCAGAG
>JAZSKZ010000125.1:0-3742 GCA_045535135.1 Faecousia sp. | reverse complement strand
ATGGTGGTTTTGCCGGTGCCCGGACCACCCGTAATAGATAGAAGAGAAGTCGTAGCCGCCTGCCGAATGGCATCTTTCTGACATTCGGCATAGGAAATGTTATTTGCACGCTCCAATCGTTCAATGCTGCGATTAAACCCGGCAGGATCTGCATATTTGGTATGGGCGCTTTGCAGAAGACGTTGCAAACAATATGTCTCAGCTTCGTACAAATTTGGCAGATAGCAGATGTTGATATTTGCCAGCTTATCCCGAATGATTCGCTTTCTGCCTGCCAAACGGTCAATACCGGCCGCAGCCGTTTCTTGTCTAATTCCAAGAAGCTGGGCGGTTGCGTCACGCAGCTTATCTTCCGGCAGAAAACTATGACCTGCTGATGCGTTATAGGCAAGTTCAAAGCGAATACCTGCGTCTACCCGCCTAAAATCATCCGCAACGATTCCCATATCAACGGCAAAACGGTCTACTGCGCCAAAGGGAGCATCCAAACCGTCGTCCATTAGCAGATAAGGGTCATTGTATAGTCGTTCAATAATAGAATCCCCGTAGATTTTATAGCACTTAATAGCAAGTTCAGCCGGGAGCAAATGACGGGTAAAAAACTCCAGCACAAGACGCATACCCACCTGAAGACGGTATGCTTCGCCGATTGCCATAGCCTTTGTTTCGGAAATGCCGGAAATCTCACTGAGCCGTTCCGGCTCACGCTCCATTATGATTAGTGTTTGGTCGCCAAAACGGTTTACAATTGCTGCTGCGGTTTTAGGACCGATTCCCTTAATCGCTCGACCGGATAAATAGGTAAGAATCTGCGAAGCATTCTGGGGCATCAGCCGCTCCAAAAACTCTGCTTCAAATTGTTTGCCGTAGCTATGGTGGGCACTCCATTTGCCGGTTACTATTAGTCTTTCACCCAATATGGGCAACGGAATGATACCGACAACGGTTACTGTGGCACCATTGTCGCAGGTTAATCTTAGTACAGAATATCCGTTCTCGTAGTTTTGGTACACAATCGCGGATATTGATCCCTGCAATATATCCATTTCCTGCACGGTAACACCCGCCTTTCTCTTTTTTATATCATACACCATAATCGCCGTATTGGAAAGAGTTTTTTGCAGGAATTTTCATAAAGATTTCACATATAGCAAAGGAAATACCGTTGCAAAACAAAAGGCGAAATGATATACTGAGTAGTAGTATTATGCCAGAATTAAATAAGGGAGGTATAATAATGAAGTTAACATTTTTGGGCGCTGCCCATGAGGTTACCGGCTCCTGCACATTGTTGGAAGCCTGCGGCAAGAAAATCCTGATCGATTGCGGAATGGAGCAGGGGATTGATACCTACGAGAATTATGACCTGCCTGTTTCTCCCGGCGAAATTGATGCTGTTTGCCTGACTCACGCCCATATGGACCACAGCGGCAAGATTCCAGCGCTTGTGGCAAAAGGATTCTCCGGCAAGGTGTATTCCACTGAGGCTACCTTCCGCCTGTGCAACATTATGCTCCGTGATTCTGCGCACATTCAGGAATTTGAGGCCCAATGGCGCAATCGCAAGGCCAAGCGGGCTGGTGAGGAAGTTTATGTTCCGCTTTACACAATGGTAGATGTGGAGCAGACCTTAAAGCAATTTCATTACACAGGCTATGGTAGTAGTGTAGAGGTTGTGCCGGGCGTTACGGCTACATTTATTGATGCAGGACATTTGCTTGGTTCTTCCAGCATTTTGCTGTCTGTTACCGAAGGGGAAGTTACCCGAACGGTACTGTTTTCCGGAGATTTGGGAAATATCGAAAGACCGCTAATTCGGGATCCTCAGTCGCCGCCCAGTGCGGATTATGTGGTGATTGAATCTACCTACGGCGACAGAACCCACGGTGAGCGACCTGATTATGTTTCTCAGCTTGTGCGAATTCTCCAAGAAACATTTGATAAGGGTGGCAATGTGGTCATCCCTGCGTTTGCCATTGGCAGAACCCAGGAACTTCTGTATTTGATGCGTGAGATTAAGGAAAAAGGCTATATCCACGGTCATGATAACTTCCCGGTTTATGTGGACAGTCCGCTTGCTGTGGAAGCAACGAAGATTTATGCATCCGGTCTCTACGATTATTACGATAAGGAAACACTGCATTTATTAGAGCAGGGAATTGATCCAATTACATTCCCCGGCCTTAAGCTTTCGGTTACCTCCGATGAATCCAAGCTTATTAATGCAGACCAGACACCAAAAGTGATAATTTCTGCTTCCGGTATGTGCGAGGCAGGCAGAATTCGTCATCACCTGAAGCATAATTTGTGGCGGGCAGAATCCACTGTCCTTTTCGTTGGCTATCAATCCGTAGGCACTTTAGGAAGAAAGCTTATTGACGGCGCGGAGAAAACCAAGCTATTTGGCGAGGAAATCGCTGTCAATGCTACAATCGAGACGATGGCAGGTATTTCCGGTCATGCGGATATGGAAATGCTTCTAAATTGGCTTTCCAATGTAAAAGAGCCGAGGAAGGTTTTTGTAAATCACGGGGATGATTCCGTGTGCGACAGCTTTGTTTCTACTATTGAGAATCGATTGGACCTTAAGGCTGTTGCGCCCTTCAGCGGGGACGGTTATGAGCTTATAAGCGGCGCTTGTGTGCAAAAGGGGACAGTTGTACGGGTCAACAAGAAAAGCCTTGGTCGTCAGCATAATAAGGAGGCTTATAGCCGCCTGACAGCGGCCCTAAAGCGGCTCGAAAGACTTGTTGCAGCAATGCGTGAGGCATCCAACAAAGAGCTTGCACACCTGACAGACAGAATACTGGCAATCTGCGAAAAATTTGAAAGAAAATAACTGGATAATTGTTCCGCTTGTAGAAAATCGCAGGCGGAACAATTTTATATTGACATTCTTAATAAATGTTGTATAATTGTATACATAAATACTAGTAAAGGAGAGTATGACAATGCTTGAAATTTCCTCTAAGACAAATTTGCTGGAGCAAAAGTCTTATAAGTATTCACTGCAGGATGTGGCTGAGCCGAACCTGCAGCGCGATATATTTGCCTACGGTTCTGTTCCGAAGGTTTCCTTTAACCACCGCCGTGTGCCTATGAATATGCCCGAGGAGATTTGGATTACCGATACTTCTTTCCGGGACGGTCAGCAATCGGTTGCACCCTACAGTGTAAAACAGATTGTAGACCTTTATAAGCTCCTTGCTGAGCTTGGCGGCCCTTATGGTATTATTCGCCAAACCGAGTTCTTTATTTACAGCAAGAAGGACAGAGAAGCGGTAGAAAAATGTCAGGAGCTGGGGCTTCGTTTCCCGGAAATTACTACTTGGATTCGTGCAAGCAAAGAGGACTTTAAGATTGTCCGTGATATGGGCATTAACGAGACCGGCATTCTCGTCAGCTGCAGCGACTACCACATTTTCAAGAAGATGAAGATGACCCGCTCTCAGGTTTTGGATTACTATTTGGGCACGATTAAGGACGCTTTTGCGGCCGGTGTTATTCCCAGATGTCATTTGGAAGATATTACAAGAGCGGATTTCTACGGCTTTGCTGTTCCTTTTGTCAATGAGTTGCTGGCACTTTCCAAGGAAGCCGGTATTCCCGTAAAGATTCGCGCCTGTGATACTATGGGCTACGGCGTTCCTTATACAGAGGCCGCAATGCCACGTAGTGTATCGGGTATTATCTACGGACTTCAGCATTATGCGGATGTGCCCAGCGAAATGCTGGAATGGCA
>JAZSKZ010000127.1:0-6004 GCA_045535135.1 Faecousia sp. | reverse complement strand
CACACCCACTCCACCACCGGTCTTGCCTTTATGACTTACCTGAAGGCTGTAGAAGCCGGCGTGGATATTATTGATACTGCCATTTCTCCCTTCTCCGGTGGTACCTCTCAGCCCGCTACCGAAACGCTCGCTTACGCTCTGCGTCAGTTGGGCTATCAGGTAGATCTGGACGATGCCTGCACCAAGCAGATGGCAGATTACTTCAAGACCGTTCGCGATGAGTTCGTTGCTGACGGCACTTTGATGGCAAAGGCCCTTGCCACCGATACCCAGTGCCTGACCTATCAGGTACCCGGCGGTATGCTCTCCAACCTGCTTTCTCAGCTAAAGCAGATGAACGCGCTGGACAAGTTCGAGGAAGCTTTGGCAGAAACCCCCAAGGTTCGTGCCGATATGGGTTATCCTCCTCTGGTTACCCCCACCTCTCAGATGGTTGGTGTTCAGGCTGTGCGTAATGTGCTGGTCGGTCAGCGCTATAAGAGCGTTTCCAAAGAAATCAAAGCCTACTGCCGCGGCGAATACGGTACCACCCCCGCACCCATCGATCCCGAAATCCAGAAGCACATTTTGGGCGATGAAGCACCTCTCGCCGGTCGGTACGCAGACACCTTGGCTCCCATCGTAGAGGATGCCCGGGCAAAGCTGGGCGAGTTGGCAAAATGCGACGAGGATGTCCTGTCCTACATCGCCTTCCCCAACCTGGCAGAAACCTTCCTGCAGAAGCGGAAGGAGCAGGAGGAAGCCGTTGCCACCTATACCATTGAAGCGCTGTAAGGAGGATCGGGTATGATACTTGCATCTGTAGGCAATAACGACCTGCTTGCCGCCATTTTGGGCTACGCCGCCGTCCTTTTGGGGCTCGGTGTTCTGGCTCTTGTGGTATTACTGGCAATCAAATTTATTAAAAAGAAGGCTGCAGCCCCTGCCCCCGTGGCAGAGGAAGTAGCAGAGGAAGCGCCCCAGCCCCTTGCTCCCGGCTCTGCCGGACAGGTAAAGCTCCATTCCGTGCCCCCCAAGACCGCCGCCATGCTGATGGCTATTGTGGCAGACAAAATGGATAAGCCCCTGAACGAACTGCGTTTTATTTCCATCAAGGAGGTTAGATAAAAATGATTTACAAAATTACCTTGAACGGCCGCACCTACGAGGTTGAGGTTGAAGCAGGCCAGGCTATGCTGAAGGCCGAATATGATGCCATTGCTCCCGCACCCGCCGCTGCTCCTGTAGCTGAACCTGCCGCACCTTCTGCTGCTCCCGCAGCTACACCCGCTGCCGCAGCCAGCGATTCTTCTGTTAACGCTCCCATCCCCGGCACCATTTTGAAGGTGAACGTTACCGTGGGTCAGAATGTACAGGCTGAGGATGTGCTGTGTATTTTGGAAGCTATGAAGATGGAAAACGAAATCAAGGCACCCCGGGCCGGTAAGGTTACCCAAATCTTGGTAAGCAAGGGTGTAAACGTGGAGTCCGGTTCGCCCCTGGTCGTTATCGAATAAGGAGGCACCATCTATGGAAACACTCCTTCAAAATTTCGGCAACATTGAAATCGGCCACGTAGTTATGTGGTTCATCGGCGGTCTGCTCATTTACCTTGCTATCTCCAAGGAAATGGAGCCTTCTCTGCTGCTGCCCATGGGCTTCGGTGCTATTTTGATGAACCTGCCTGTGCTGGAAGCCGGTACCGGTGTTCAGTCTGTGCTCAATGCCCTGTTTAGTATCGGCATTGATTTCCATGAGCTGTTCCCCCTGCTTCTGTTCGTGGGTATCGGTGCTATGATTGACTTTGGCCCGCTGCTCTCTAATCCCAAGCTGATGATTTTCGGCGCTGCTGCCCAGTTTGGTATCTTCTTCACCCTGTTCTTGGCATCTCTCTTCGGTTTCGACCTGAAGGATGCCGCTTCTATCGCTATCATCGGTGCTGCCGACGGCCCCACCGCCATCTTCGTGGCAGGTCAGCTGGGTTCTGACTATATGGCCGCCATCATGGTCGCCGCCTATTCTTATATGGCTTTGGTTCCCCTGGTACAGCCCCCCATTATTAAGCTGTGCACCACCAAGAAAGAGCGCCTGATTAAGATGAAGTACTCCGGCGGCACCGTTTCTCAGCGCACCAAGATCATCTTCCCCATTGCGGTTACTATGATCGTGGCGCTGGTTGCCCCCGATGCTGTTGCCCTTATCGGCTTTTTGATGTTTGGTAACCTGATTCGTGAGTGCGGCGTGCTCAACTCTCTGTCTGATACCGCACAGAATGTTTTGGCAAACCTTATTACCATCTTCCTGGGCATTACCATCGCCGCCCGGATGGGTGCTAAAGAGTTCCTCCGTCCCGACACCCTGCTGATTATGGGTTTGGGTCTGGTCGCCTTCGTGATGGATACCTTTGGCGGCATTATGGTTGCCAAAGTAATCAACATCTTTGCCAAGGAAAAGATCAATCCCATGATCGGTGCAGCCGGTATCTCTGCCTTCCCTATGTCCGCCCGTGTGGTTCACAAGCTGGGTCTGGAGGAAGACAGCTCCAACTTCCTTCTGATGCACTCCATCGGCGTAAATGTTTCCGGCCAGATTGCCTCCGTTATCGCCGGCGGTCTGATTCTTGCTCTGGTTAAGGGCATTTTGGGTCTGTAAGGAGGTAAGGTTATGCACGAATTTATTTTGAAAATTGGCTATGCCATTATGAATTTCTTTACCTCGAAAGGTTCTGACCTTTTAACCGCGCTGGAAATTGCCGGTGTGGGTATGTTGGGAATTTTCATAGTTATCGGCGTAATTGTATGCGCTGTTCTCCTGCTGAACAAAATATTCTCCAAATAAATCACATACACCCGGGCGCATAACCGCCCGGGTGTTTTTTCTCCATTTGCATAATTTTTCTAAATCTCCCTTGACAAATAAAGGAAAATGTATTATACTCTGTTAAGGTTAGCAGAAGCTAACTCCATTTTCGGGCTAACGGTTAGCGGAAACTAACCGCTACATAAAACGGTGGTGAACGGTATGAATTTGCGCACAGCAGAAGAAGGAAAAGAATATATTATTCAGCATATCAACACAGACGACGAGGAGCTGAACGCCTTTCTGTTTTCTCTCGGCTGTTACAGCGGCGAAGCGATCACTGTCATCGCCCATCGCAAGGGTGGCTGCACCGTTTCCATTAAGGACGGCCGTTATAATATCGACACCCAGTTGGCAGAAGCGATCATCGTTTGATTTTACAAAAAATAGGCTGCGGCTTATTTTTTACCCCATCAGTTAGCGGCGGCTAACTCGCATTTGTAACCTAATCCATGGGATTTATATAAGGAGGATACCCCGATGAGAATCGCATTAACAGGCAACCCCAACTCCGGCAAAACGACTATGTATAACGCACTGACCGGCCGTAACGAAAAGGTCGGCAACTGGGCGGGCGTTACTGTAGCCAAAAAAGAGCATCCAATCAAGAAGGCATTTGCCGGAAATGAACAGATCACTGCCGTTGACCTTCCCGGCGCATATTCCATGTCGCCCTTTACAAGCGAGGAGAGCATCACCAGCTCCTATGTAAAGAACGAAAACCCCGATGTTATCATTAATATTGTGGATGCCGACAACTTAAGCCGCAGCCTGTTCTTTACCACACAGCTTTTGGCGCTGGGTATTCCCGTTGTGGTAGCGCTGAATAAAAGCGACATTGGCAAGAAAAAGGGCAATAAAATCGACGCTGATGCGCTTTCCGCAAAACTGGGCTGCCCGGTTGTAAAAACCGTTTCCACCTCCGCGGACGGTTTAAAAGCACTTATTGATGCCGCCGTCGCCTGCGTTGGAAAGGCGCAAGCCGCCCCCTATACGCAGGATAATATCGACCTGACCGATAAGACGCAAGTGGAAGAGGCAGACCGCAAGCGCTTTGCCTTTGTAAATCAGATTGTAGCAGAGGTTGAAACTCGCAAAGTCCTCACAAAGGATAAAAACATCGGCGATAAAATTGATGCCGTGCTCACAAATAAGTGGCTGGGCATTCCGATTTTTGCCGTTGTGATGTTCCTCGTATTTTACATTTCCCAATCCACTTTGGGTGCTTGGATCGCCGAGGGCGTGGAAGTAGGCGGCACATTCATACCCGGTCTGGTCCCGCTGCTGGAAACCTTCCAAGGCTGGGTAGGCGGCCTGCTGGAAAATGCCAACCCCTTACTTTCCGCAATCTTGGTTGACGGCGTAATCGGCGGTGTGGTTGCCGTGGTGGGCTTCTTGCCGTTGGTTATGGTTATGTACTTCCTCATCGCTCTGTTGGAAGACTGCGGCTATATGGCCCGGGCTGCCGTTGTTCTTGACCCCATATTCAAAAGAGTCGGCCTCTCCGGCAAATCTGTCATTCCCTTTGTCATTACTGTAGGCTGTGCCGTGCCCGGCATTATGGCAAGCCGTACTATCCGCAATGAGCGGGAGCGCAGAGCCACCGCAATGCTGGCACCCTTTATGCCCTGCGGCGCAAAAATTCCCGTAATCTCTCTGTTTGCCGGTGCATTTTTCGATAACGCTTGGTGGGTCAGCGCACTGATGTACTTTGCCGGTATCGCTCTTATCTTCCTTGGTGCTTTGCTTATCAATCTGATTACCGGCTACAAGGCAAGAAAGTCCTTCTTCATTATTGAACTGCCCGAATACAAAGCACCTTCCTTCTGGGGCGCATTCAAATCCATGTGCAGCCGTGGCTGGGCTTACATTGTGAAGGCCGCAACCATCATCCTGCTTTGCAATATGGCTGTGCAGCTGATGCAGTCCTTTACCTGGAGCTTCCAAGTGGCAGAAAGCGCGGATGCTTCTATCCTTGCCTCTATTGCATCGCCCTTTGCTTACTTGCTCGTTCCCTTTGTAGGCGTTCTTTCTTGGCAGCTGGCAGCTGCAGCTATTACCGGCTTTATTGCAAAGGAAAATGTAGTCGGTACTCTTGCCGTCTGCTGCGTAGGCCTTGAAAACCTCATCGATACCGAGGAGCTGGCTATAATGGAAGGTGCAGGTGCAGAGGTGGCAGGCATTTTGGCAATCACAAAAGTTGCCGCTCTTGCATATTTAATGTTTAACCTCTACACACCGCCTTGCTTTGCAGCCATCGGCGCTATGAACGCAGAAATGAAGAGCGCAAAATGGCTTTGGGGCGGCATCGGCCTGCAGCTCGCAGTGGGTTACACTGTAGCCTATCTGGTTTACACCATCGGTACACTCATTGTCGGCGGTAGTCTTAATATCCTTGCCGCAATCGGCGGACTTATTGCAGTAGCCGCAATGGTGGCCGTGGTGATTGCGTTGATTCTCAACACAAAAAAGAAAATGAAGGCAGAGTATGCGCTGAAACAATAATTTCTCTATGTTAGGATTTTGATTATGGAAAATGTAATTGTCATTTTAATACTAGCTTTTCTTGCGATAAGTATTGTTTTTTACCTTATACGCGCCAAAAAGCGCGGCGAAAAGTGCGTAGGTTGCCCCTACGCCAAGCAGTGCGGCAATAAATGCTCCGGTAGCTGCTCCGGCGAAACCGGCAATCATTCCCTCCATAATGAAAGATAGACAAAAAAGAAGCCTTCCATATGGCAGGCTTCTTTTTTATTTTAATCGTTTCTCCAAAGTGGAAGAGGAGAGCTCCGTTAAATGGACTTTGTGAAGCCCATACTCTGCTGTAAGCAGGAAAGCTTTCGGAAGACCATCACAGCCAATCACTTGACCCTCTCGTTCTGCTTTGTTCAGAAATTCCCGGGTTCGGTGGGAAGTAGAGGTATTATCCATATCAAAAATTCCAATTATGGAGGTATCTCTTACCGCCATATCGTTGCCGATGGAAAGATAAAGTCGGAGGCCAAGCGGTCTTAGGAAGACAAGTGTTAACTACAACTCCTTGGCTCACAGAACGACATGGCTACGATCCGACTTGGGTTCGGTGGGAAGTAGAGGTATTATCCATATCAAAAATTCCAATTATGGAGGTATCTCTTACCGCCATATCGTTGCCGATGGAAAGATA